>JAEWKL010000775.1 GCA_023386115.1 Pseudomonadota bacterium | reverse complement strand
ACGCGCGGGCCAAGCGCGTCGCGGACGACGCTGCCCGCCACGCCGACGCGGTCGACCGCGAGGGCCGGTTCCCGGCGGAGGCGGTCGCCGCCCTCAAGGCGGAGCGTCTGCTCGGCATCCAGGTGCCTCGCTCCCTGGGAGGGGAGGGGGCCTCGATGAGCGAGATCGCCGAGCTCTGCGCGATCCTCGGGCGCGCCTGCTCGGCCGCCGCCATGGTGTTCGCGATGCACCACATCAAGCTCGCGAGCCTCGTCACCCATGGCCAGGACAGCGCCTGGCATCGCGCGCTGATGGAGCGGGTTGCGGGCGAGCAGCTGCTCATCGCCTCCTCGACCACCGAGGCCGGCATCGGCGGCGATTTGCGCAACAGCCTCTGCGCCGTCGAGGCCCGGGAAGGTCCAGACGGCGACACCTTCCGCCTGACCAAGGAGGCGAGCGTCATCTCCTACGGCGCTCAGGCCGACCTGATCCTCGCCACCGCCCGCCGCCATCCCGAGGCCGCGACCTCCGACCAGGTGCTGGTGGCGCTTCTCGCCGACCAGATCACCCTCGAACGCACCAGCGTGTGGGACACGCTCGGCATGCGCGGCACCTGCAGCGACGGCTTCCTGCTCAAGGCCGAAGGCCTGCCCCTCGCCCAGGTGCTGCAGAAGCCCTTCGCGGAGATCGCCGCGCAATCGATGCTCGCCGCCTCGCACCTGCTCTGGGGCAGTGTGTGGTTCGGGATCAGCAGCTACGCCGTGGACCGTGCCCGCGCCTTCGTGCAGGGCGAGGCGCGCAAGAAGCCGGGCCAGGTGCCCCCAGGCGCCCTCCGCCTCGCGGAGGCCGCCAACGAACTCCAGGCGATGAAGAGCACGATCGTCGCCGGGCTCGCGCGCTACGAGGCCGCCAAGGGCGATCCCGACGGCTTAAGCGCGATCGGCTTCTCGATCATGCTCAACAACGTGAAGACCACCGTCTCCGCCCAGGCCGTCGACATCGTGCAGCGCGCCCTCTCGGTGGTCGGCCTCGCGGGCTACAAGAACGGCACCCCGTTCAGCCTCGGCCGGCAGCTGCGCGACGTCCTGTCGGCACCTTTGATGATCAGCAACGACCGCATCCTCTCCAACACCGCCAACCTCCTGCTGGTGCAGAAGGGCAGCGGCAAGCTCCTGAGCGCGTGATGGACCAGAGTCTCTCCTCCGATCTCCTGCCCGCCGCCGACGAGGCCGTTCCCCATGCGGAGGCGTCGGCGCCCGCGCCGCGCGCGTTCCTCGACCGTCTGTTCGACCGCGGCCTCCTGATCCGCACCGGGGTCGACGGGCTCTACGGCCGCTCCGGCGCCTTCGAGAGCGTGGTCGAGGCCCTCGACCGGCTGGTCTCGCGCATCGGCGGGGCCGACGGCGCCGAGGCTTTGCGCTTCCCGCCCGGCATGGCGCGGTCCAGCTTCGAGCGCAGCGGCTACCTCAAGGGCTTCCCGCACCTCGCCGGCACGGTGCACAGCTTCTGCGGCAACGAGGCCGACCACGCCCGGCTGCTCGCCTGCCTCGATGCCGGCGAGGACTGGACCGCCCGCCAAGCCGCGACCGACATCGTGCTGACCCCCGCCGCCTGCTATCCACTCTACCCCGTCGCCGCCGCCCGCGGCCGGCTGCCGGAGGGCGGGTTGCTGTTCGACCTGCAATCCTACTGCTTCCGGCACGAGCCCTCGCTGGAGCCGACCCGCATGCAGCTGTTTCGCATGCGCGAATACGTCCGCATGGGCACGCCGGAGCAGGTGCTGGCCTTCCGCGAGCTCTGGCTCGCCCGCGGCACCACGATGATGAGCGACCTCGGCCTGCCGCTCGCCATCGATCCGGCCAACGACCCGTTCTTCGGCCGTGCCGGCAAGATGCTGGCCAACAACCAGCGCGCCCAGGCGCTCAAGTTCGAGCTGAACGTGCCGGTCAACAGCGAGGACAAGCCGACCGCCTGCCTGAGCTTCAACTACCACCAGGACCATTTCGGCACGACCTGGGGCATCCATCAGGCCGACGGCTCGGTGGCGCACACCGCCTGCGTCGGCTTCGGCCTGGAGCGGATCACCCTCGCGCTGCTGCGCCATCACGGCCTCGACCTCGATGCCTGGCCGGCGGATGTGCGCGCCCAGCTCTTCGGCTGAGGCCGCGATGTCGGCTGCCCTTGCTCTCCCGCTCGACACGCCGCGGACGGAGACGTCCGCGGTCGCCCACACGCCGCACGCGCTCCACGCCCCCGACCGGATCTGGCCGGAGACGAATTGCTACGTCGATCTCTGGATCGAGCTCCTGCACCTGCGGGGATTCGCGCCCGAGGCGATGCTGGGCTTCACCCTGCGGCAGGATTTCGAGGGCGACCAGTTCACCTTCTTCAAGCCGAAAGCCGCCGACATCGAGGCGCTCTACGGCCTGGAGATCCTGGAACTGGCGCTCTACGAGGAGCTGGAGCGACACTGCCTGGTCCAGGCGGCCCGCGGCCTGCCGGTGCTGGTCGAGGTCGATGCCTACTACCTGCCCGACACGGCCGGCACCACCTATGGGCGCGAGGCCGCCAAGACCACGATCGCGATCCTGGCCCTCGATCCGGAGCGGCGCCGGCTCGACTACATCCACAATGCCGGCCGCTTCCAGCTCGAAGGGGCCGATTACGACGGCCTCTTCGCGAAGGGGCGGCTCCTGCCCTATGCCGAGTTCGTGAAGCCGTGCGGCCCGGCGCTGTCGGATTCCGCGCTGCCGGGCGCCGCCCTGGCGCTTCTGCGCCGCCACCGCGTCCACGCGCCCGAGCGCAACCCGGTCACTGCCTTCCGCGAGGCCCTGGCGGCGAAGCCGGACTCGTTCGTGCAGCGTCCGCTCTCGGCCTTTCATTCCTACGCCTTCAACACCACGCGCCAGCTCGGGGCCAATTTCGAGCTTCTGGGCAGCCATCTCGCCTGGCTGGCCGGGGCAGGGGCGGGGCCGCTCGGCGAGGCGGCGGAGGCGGCGACACGGCTTGCGCAGGAGGCCAAGGCGTTCCAGTTCCAGCTCGCCCGCGCCTTCGCCCGCGGCAAGCTCGCCGGACTCCCGGAGCGCCTGTCGACCGCCGAGGCGACCTACGCGACGGTGTTCGCCGCCCTCGACCGTGCCCTCGAGACGGCCTGATCCGCACATGGCTCGGCTGCGGACCGTCGACCGGACCCTCGACGGTCCGTGGGAGATGATCATGACGGCGCCCGGCGCCTGCGCCGGGCCCGGCGATCTCGACAGGCTCGCGGGCTTCGTCCCCGCCCCGGCGCCCGGCACCGCCGCGGGGGCGCTTCGCGCGGCCGGCCGATGGTCGGACCGGGAGCCGACGCCGCTGCACGGCTCCGACATCTGGTACCGCACGCCGCTCTCGGGCCGGGGCCGCGAGATCCTGCGGTTCGAGGGCTTGGCGACGCTCTGCGAGGTCTGGCTCGACGGCCGGCTCCTCCTCACCTCCCGCTCGATGTTCCTCGCCCATGAGATCGCGGTCGATCTCGATGGCAGCCACACCCTCGCGCTCGCCTTCCGCTCCCTGGCGCAGGAGCTCGCCCGGCCGCACAAGCGCGGCCGCTGGCGGCCCCAGCTTGCGACACCCGGCTCGCTCCGCCACGCCCGCACCACGCTGCTCGGCTTCATGCCGGGCTGGTGCCCGAGCGTCGACGCCGTCGGCCCCTACCGGCCGATCACCCGGAGAGGGGAGGGGGGGCGCCCGACCGGGATCGACCTGCGGGCGAGCGTCGAGGATGGGACCGGGATCCTGGCCGTGGCCTTGAGCTTGTCCGAGGCCGGCGGTCCCATCACGGTGCGCTGCGACGGCCGCGCAATTCGGCTCGCCGAGACGGCGCCCGGCCGGTTCGAGGGGCGGCTCGCGCTACCGGGCGTCGCCCTGTGGTGGCCGCACACCCACGGCGAGCCGCGGCTGCACGACGTCGCGGTCGAGGCCGGGTCCGAGACCTTCGATCTCGGCCGTGTCGGGTTCCGCACCATCACGCAGGTCCGGCCCTTCGCGGACGGCCTGAGCCTCGCGGTCAACGGCGTGCCGGTCTTCTGCCGCGGCGCCTGCTGGACCCCGCCCGACCTCGTCGGACTGCCGGGTGAGCGCGACGCTTACGCCCCGCTCCTCCAGCTCGCCGCCGAGGCCGGCATGACCATGCTGCGGGTCGGCGGCACGATGCTGTACGAGGCGCACGCCTTCCACGACCTCTGCGACGAGCTCGGCATCCTGGTCTGGCAGGATCTGATGCTGGCGAATTTCGACTATCCGACCGACGATCCCGCCTTCCGGGCAGCGCTCGAGGCCGAGATCGCGCAACTCCTCGACCGGCTCCAATCCTCGCCCTCGCTCTGCGTCGTCGGCGGCGGCAGCGAGGTCGAGCAGCAGGCCGCGATGCTGGGCTTTCCCGAATCGGTCTGGCGGGCCGGGGCGGTGGAGGCGATGCTGCGGGAGGCGGCCGCCGCGCGCCGGCCCGACCTCGTCGTGGTGCCGAACTCGCCCTCGGGCGGCGACCTGCCTTTCTCCACGAATGCCGGCGTGACCCATTATTACGGTGTCGGCGCCTATTGCCGTCCGTTCGAGGATGCGCGCCGGGCCGAGGTGTGCTTCGCCTCCGAATGCCTGGCCTTCGCCAACGTGCCCGAGCCCGCCTCCTTGCGCGAGGCGGGGCTGACCGATCCGCGCGACCCCGCCTGGGCTGTCGGCGTGCCGCGCGACCGCGGCGCCGACTGGGATTTCGAAGGCGTGCGCGACCATTACGTCGCCGCCCTCTATCGCGTCGACCCGGAGCGCCTGCGCCGCGACGATCCGGAGCGCTACCTGATGCTCGGCCGCGCCGCCGTCGCCGAGGTGATGGAGGCGACCTTCGCCGAGTGGCGCCGCGCGGGCTCGCTCACCGCCGGCGGCCTGGTCTGGCTTCACCGCGACCTCGCGCCGGGGGCGGGCTGGGGCGTGCTCGACGTCGCCGGGCGGCCGAAATCGGCCTGGTACGCCCTCAAGCGCGCCTTCCGGCCGGTCCAGGCCGTGCTCTCGGACGAAGGATTGAACGGCCTCCACGCCCATCTGCTGAACGAGACCGCCGCGGCGATCGACGCCACCCTCGCGCTCACCTTCACCACCGCCGTCGGCAAGGTCGCCGCCAAGGCGGAGCGGGCCCTGTCGCTCGCACCCCGCGAGGTCGTCACCCTGTCCTCGGCCGCCCTGCTCGGCCGGTTCTTCGACGCGACCGCGGCCTATCGCTTCGGCCCGGCCGCGCACGCGCTGGCGCATCTGCGGCTCGCCCGCGCCGACGGGACGGTGCTGGCCGAGGCCTTCCATTTCCCGGCCGGCCGGGATGCGGCCCCGCGGGAGATCGGCCTCTCCGCTGCTCTCGTCGAGGACCGGGACGGTGTCGTGCTGCGGGTCGCGACGGCGCAGCACGCCCTCGGCGTGCATGTGGTGCTCGACGGCGAGGGGCGCCCGTCGGACAACTGGTTCCATCTGGCGCCGGGGGGCGAACACCGCCTCACGCTCATCGGGACGGAGGGACGGCCGAGCGGGATGGTGCGGGCGGTGAACGGGAGCGAGGCGGTCCGGTTCTGAGCGCTCGACCGGCTGCGTCGCGTCGCGTGCGAGGCCGCCATCGGCATCACGGTGCCGGTGTGGGCGGCCTCCCGCCCTGGAAGGCGGCGACCGCCATCGCGAGGCGCCGCATCCCCTCGTCCAGCCGTTCCGGCTTGTTGCGGGTGAAGTTGATCCGCATCCCCCGCCGGTTCGCCCCGGCGGCGTCGAAGACGCTGCTCGGCGCGTAGCAGATCCCGGCGGCCAGGGCGTGCGGGAGCAGCGCGTCGGTGTCGAGGCGCGCGTCCCTGGCGGTCGCCCAGACGAACATGCCGCCAACCGGCACCTCCCAGTCGAACCACGCGGACAGGTGGGCGTCGAGGGCGGCGCAGAGCGCGTCCCGACGCGCCCGGTAGAGCGCGACGACGGCCGGCCGGATCGCCTCGATCAGGCCGGTCTCGATCGCCGCGAGGGCGATGCGCTGCGTCAGGCCACTGGTGCACAGGTCCGAGCCCTGCTTGGCGAGCGTCAGCGCCTCGATCATCTCGGGCGCCGCGACGATCCAGCCGATGCGCAGGCCGGGCGCGATCTCCTTCGACAGCGTGCCCATGGAGACGACCGGGCCGGCATAGGGCTCGCCCGGCGCGGCTCGCGCCGACAATTCGATCAGGCGCGGCAGCGGCTCGCCGTCGTAGTGCAGGGTGCCGTAGGGATCGTCCTCGACGAGCCAGGTGCCGGTGTCGTGCGCCGCCGCGACGAGGGCCCGGCGCGTCTCCAGGCCGACGAGGCGCCCGGTGGGATTCGAGAAGTTCGGCACCGCGTAGGCGAATTGCGCGCCCGCCAGCGCGGCGTGCGCGTCGAACGCCGCGGCATCCAGCACGAGGTTGCGGAACGACGGCGCGCGCGGGCGCCAGGCGTCGAGGGCGCCGAGATAGGTCGGGTATTGGCCGGCGATCAGCCCGCCTTCCTCCAGGAGCACCTTTCCCACGAGGTCGAGGGCCTGCATCCCGGAGGTGGTCACCAGCACGTTGGCGCGCGTCAGCCGCAGGGAATGCGAACCGAGGCGGCGGGCAAGGGCGTCCCGTAAGCACGGCAGCCCCTCGACCGGCCCGTAGCCCAGGACGTCGTCCGGATGCTCGGCGACCGCCCGGCGGGCGATCTCGGCGAGTGTTTCGGTCGGGTAGATGTCCGGGTCGGGCAGGCCGCCGGCGACGTTGATCAGGTCGGGAATAGCGCCGGCGGCGAGGAAGGTGCGGGTGATCTGGTTCGTGGTGCCCATCCACCGGGCGAAGGCCGGCCGTGGGGCGGGGAAGGGGGAGGACGGCACCATGATCGGCAGGCTCGCGGAGTTTGCGGGGTGCGCCCGGGCGCGGCGTCCGGGCGACCCGCGCGGATCTACCACCGGGCGCGCGAGAGGTGTGGACGATCTTCTCGCCTCTCACGCCATCTCGGCGAACAGCGCCCCCGGCACCGCCGCCAGCAGGCTGCGGGTGTAGGGATGTTCCGGCGCCCGGAACAACGCCTCGGTGCGGTTCATCTCGACGATCTCGCCCCGATGCATCACGGCGATCCGGTCGCAGATCGCCGCCGCCACGCGCAGGTCGTGGGTGATGAACAGCATCGCGATGCCGAGGCGCGCTTTCAGATCCTCCAGGAGCGCCAGCACCTGCGCCTGGACCGAGACGTCGAGGGCCGAGACCGCCTCGTCGGCGACGAGCACGTCCGGCTCCATGGCGAGCGCCCGGGCGATGCCGATGCGCTGGCGCTGGCCGCCCGAGAAGGCGTTCGGGTAGCGCTCGGCGGCGCTCGGAGGCAGGCCGACGAGATCGAGGAGCTCGCGCGCCCGCGCCCGGGCCTGGCGGGACGGGGTGCCGTGGGCGATCGGGCCGCCGGCGATGATCTGCTCGACGGTGCGGCGGGGATTGAGCGAGGCGAAGGGGTCCTGGAAGATCATCTGGATCCGCCGGCGCTCGTCGCGCAAAGCCGTGGGTCCGAGCGCCGTGAAGTCGAGGCTGCCGAGGCGCACCGTGCCGTGATCGGGCTCGATCAGGCGGATCGCCAACCGCGCCGTGGTCGACTTGCCGGAACCCGACTCGCCGACGATGCCGAGGGTCTCGCCCCGGCGCAGGTCGAAGCTCACTTCTTTCACCGCCGCCACCACCCGGGGCTTGCCGAGGAGGCCGGCGCGGGTGGCGTAGGTCTTGGCGAGCCCCACCACCGAGAGGGCGACCGGCGCCGCGGTGATCGGCTCGCGCGGCGGCGGGGTCAGGCTCGGCACGGCGGCGAGCAGCGCCTTGGTGTAGGCGTGTTGGGGGTGGCGCAGCACCGCCTCGGCCGAGCCGGATTCGACCAGCCGGCCGCGCTGGAGCACCGCGACGTGGTCGGCGATGTCGGCGACGACGCCGAAATCGTGGGTGATGAACAGGACCGCCATGTTGCGGCGCTGCTGGATGGTGCGGATCAGCGTGAGGATCTGGGCCTGGGTCGTCACGTCGAGGGCCGTCGTCGGCTCGTCCGCCACCAGCACCGCGGGTTCCAGCGCCAGCGCCATCGCGATCATCGCCCGCTGGCGTTGCCCGCCCGAGAGCTGGTGGGGGTAGGCCCTCACGATCTGCTCGGGGTCCGGCAAGCCGACCTCGCGGGCGAGCGAGACCGCGCGCTCGCGCCGCTCCTTCGGGCTCAGGAGGTCGTGGGCCTCGAACATCTCGGCGATCTGGTCGCCGATCCGCATCACCGGGTTGAGCGCCGTCATCGGCTCCTGGAAGATCATCGCGATCCGCCGGCCGCGCAAGTCGCGCCAGGCGCGCTCGTCGAGGCGGAGCAGGTCCCGTCCCTCGAACCGGATCTCGCCGCCCGCCACGTCAAGCGAGCGCGGCAGGAGGCCGGTGAGCGCGTAGGCGCTCATCGACTTGCCCGAGCCCGATTCGCCGACGACGCAGAGGATCTTCCCCGGCATCAGGTCGAGGCTCAGGTCCTCGACCGCGTGCGGCCGGTCGGCGCCCCGCGGCAGGGCGAGGGTCAGGTTGCGGATCTGGACGATTGGTTCGCTCATCTCTGGCCCTCATGTATCCGGTGGATGGGTTTTCGATCGGATGAAGTCTTGCCGGAGATTGTTTCAGTCTCTCGACAGCATTCACGCCCTCCGCGTCATCCCGGGGCTCGCCGAAGGCGAGAACCCGGGATCCGTAAGCGCCGACGCCGGAGGACGAGGCGGGCAGCGTTCCGCTTCATCTGGCATCGTCAGCGGTTATGGATCCCGGGTCCCGCTTCGCGGCCCCGGGATGACGTGGAGGATGTCAGTGCCGGCGTGCGGGCCTGACAGCCCCTCACCCCGCCGCCTTGCGCCCGGCCAGCACCGCCGGCCCGGTCTCGCCGAGGTCCCAGAACAGACCGGCCATCAGCCCAAGCGCCTCGCGGGTCGGCGCTCCGAGCAGGTGCTCGTCCGGCGCGTGCTGCGAGCAGGCCGGGTAGGAATGCGGCACCCAGAGCGTCGGAAGCCCAAGGATCTCCGAGAAGGCGTCGTTCGGCAGCGAGCCGCCGAGATTGGGCAGGAGCGCCGGGCGCTTGCCCGTGCTGGCCTCGATCGAGGACAAAGCCCACGTCACCCACGGATCCTCGACCGGCAGGCGGGTGGCGCGAAAGACCTCGCCGCGGGCCGCCCGCACCGCGACCATCGGGAAGCCATGCGCGTCGAGATGGGCGCGGATCGCCGGCAGCAGGCCTTCCCAATCCGTGCCGACGACGAAGCGCAGCTGCAGGGTCGCCTTGGCGTTGGGCGGCACCGCGTTCTGCGGGCCGTCGGGATCGCCGCACTTGAAGGCCAGGACTTCGAGGGTGTTCCAGCCGAAGACCCGCTCGGCCGGGGTCAGGCCCGGTTCGCCCCAGCCCTCGTCGATCGTCGGCGCGTTGGGATCGCCCCCGACCGTGATGTCGGCGAGCGCCGCCCGCACGCCCGCGGGGATCGGCGGCGGGCGAAGGGCGTCGAGAAGGATCTTGCCCCGTCCGTCGACGAGGGTGGCAATGGCATTCGCCAGCACGGTGCCGGGATTGCGCAGGAGCCCGCCCCAATTGCCCGAATGGTGGCCGCCCTCGCGCAGGTCCACCACCAGATCGAAGGTATAGCCGCCGCGCGAACCGAGAAACATGGTCGGCCGCGCCGCCTCGATCCGCGGCCCGTCCGAGGCGATGAGGAGGTCGGCGGAGAGCGCCGCGGCCTCGTCGCGGCAGACCTCGCGCAGTCCCGGCGAACCGGCCTCCTCGCCCATCTCGATCAAGAGCTTGACGTTGAAGCCGAGCTTGGCCCCGCGGGCCTGCATCACCGCCTCGAGGGCGGCGAGGTTGATCAGGTGCTGGCCCTTGTTGTCGGCGGTGCCGCGCCCGTACCAGCGCTCGCCCTCGACCGTGACCTGGAGCGGGTGCAGGCCGGCGCGCCACTGCTCGGGGTAGTTCCGCACCGTGTCGCCGTGGCCGTAGGTGAGCACGGTCGGCAGGTCGTCGCCCTCGTGCCTTGTGGCGATCAGGAACGGCCCGCGCCCGGGGATCGGGTTGTCGAGGAGGCGGGTCTGGAAGCCGAGGCGCGACACCAGGGGGGTGACGAACCGGGTGAGGTAGGCGGCGAGCGCCGCTTCCTGGTCCGGGGCCTGGCTCTCGGTCGGCAGGGCGACCGCCTCGCGTAAGCCGGCGAGGAAGCTGCCGTCGTCGTAGTGCCGGTGGGCCAGCCCGATGGCGTCGCGTCGCGACATGGAGGACTCTCTTCTTCTAAGCGTGCGAGAGGGGAGGGGGGAGGTCAGTGGCGCCCTTCCGGGGCGGTGATGTCGCGCACCCCGTCGCCCAGGAGGTTGATGCCCAGCACCAGGATCAGGAGCGCCACGCCCGGGATGGTGATGACCCAGGGCTGGAAGAACATGTACTGCTTGCCCTCTGCGATCATCAGCCCCCAGGACGGCAGCGGCGGCTGCACGCCGAGGCCGAGGAAGGAAAGCGAGGCCTCGAGCAGGATGGCGCTCGCCATCTCCAGAGTCGCAACGACGACGAGGTTGCCGAGGATGTTCGGCATGATCTCGCTCAGCACGATGCGCGGCGTCGAGCAGCCGATGGCACGCGCCACGGTGACGTAGTCGAGATTGCGGGTCTGCATCGTGGCGCTGCGCATGACCACGGCGAAGCGGTCCCATTTCAGCAGCCCCAGCACGAGGATCACGATCCACAGCGAGCTGCCGACCAGCGCCACGACTGCCAACGCCACGAGGATGACGGGCAGCGAGAGGCGCGTGGTCACGATGTAGCTGACGAGCAGGTCGACCTTGCCGCCGAAATAGCCGGCGAGCACGCCGAGCGTCGTGCCGATCAGGCCGGAGATCAGCATCACCGACACGCCAATCAGCAGGGCGATGCGCGAGCCATAGATCAGGCGGGAGAGATAGTCGCGGCCGAGCTGGTCGGTGCCGAACGGATGCGCCCACACGCCTTTCTCGTACCAGATCGGCGGGATCAGGCGGCGCGACAGGTCCTGGTCGTAGGGATCGTGCGGGGAGATCAGCGGCGCCAGCAAAGCCATCAGCACGATGACCGTCAGTACCGTGACGCCGATCACGAAGCCGCCATGACCGAAGATGCGCTTGCGCAGGATGGCGCCGGGTGTCGGCGCAAGGATCGCCTCTGCGGTGACGGTGGAGGGCGTGCCGAGGAGCGTTGCCATCGTCAGCCCACGCGGATGCGCGGGTCGAGCCACGCATTGAGCAGATCGGCCGCCAGGGTCAGCACGATGTAGATCAGCGAGATCAGCAGCACGATCGCCTGCACCACCGGGAAGTCGTTATGCGTGATGCTCTCATAGGCGAGGTAGCCAAGGCCGTGCAGGGCGAAGACCGTCTCGATGATGACGGAGCCGCCGAGCATGAAGCCGAGCTGCACGGCCGACAGCGCCACCACCGGGATGATCGCGTTGCGCAGCGCGTGCTTGAACAGGATGCGGCCGGCGCGGAGCCCCTTGGCGCGCGCGGTGCGGATGTAGTCGGCCTGCAGCACGTCGAGCATGCCGGCGCGCGTGAGCCGCATGATCGCCGGCGTGGCGTAGTAGCTGAGGGCGATCGCCGGCATGATGAAATGTGCCCAGGTCTCGCTGCCGGAGATCGGCAGCCAGCGCAAAGTGAGGCCGAACAGCAGGATCAGCAGCAGTGCGAACCAGAACACCGGCATGGCCTGGCCGATCACCGCGATGGTCAGGGTCAGCCGGTCGATCCACGAGTTCGGCCGCACGGCGGCGATGACGCCGAGCGGGATTGACAGCGCCAGCGCAAAGCTGAGGCCCATGGCGCCGAGCAGCAAGGTCGTCGGCATGCGCTCCCACACGATGCCGGAGACGGGGGTGCGGAAGTAGAAGGAGTCGCCGAAATTGCCGGTCGCGGCACGGCCGAGCCAGTCGAAGTACTGCACCACCAGCGGCCGGTCGAAACCGTACTGCTTGCGGATCATCGCGATGTCTTCGGCGCGTGCCCCTTCGCCCGCCATCGCCGTGGCGACGTCGGTCGAAAGCTGCACCAGCATGAAGCAGATCACCGACACCGTGAGCGCCACCAGCACGGCCATCAGTGCACGTTTGGCGGCGTAGATCAGCATGGGGCAGCGCCGGGAAAACCCTCTCCCCAACGGGGACAGGGTAGGGTGAGGGGTGCGCGCGATAGCGCGCAAAAGACTCTGAGGAACACGTTCTCCCCCTCACCCGCCCAACGCCTGCGGCGTTGGGC
>JAEWKL010000769.1 GCA_023386115.1 Pseudomonadota bacterium | reverse complement strand
GGCGTTCGAGACGTAGACGAGGTCGCGGTTGCGCATCCGGAACGCCTGCGAGACGAACAGGCTGTTGGGGTCGCGCATGTTGATCCGGTAGACCACCGGCACGAAGTTCGAGGACAGGAGCGGGCTGTTGGGGCGCAGGCGGCGCACCACCGAGGCCGGCTCGAACCGGAAGATGAACACGCCGGCCGGATCGGCCTGCACGTCCGAGAGGCCCCGCGCCTTGGCCAGCGCCTGGGCCAGCGTGATGCCCTCGGCGGCGAACGGGATCTCGGCCTGGGCGCCGAGCGCGCCGACGGCCAGGAAGGTCTGGGGGTCGCGCACCAGGGTGAGGGTGTCGCCCGGGCGCAGGAAGATGTTCTCCCGCGGGTTCGAGACGATCGCGGTGAGCGGCACCGTCGCGGTGGTCGAGCCGCGCGACAGCCGCACGAAGGTCTCAGCGACCGGCGCGCGCACGCCGCCGGCGGAGGCGACCACGTCGAGCAGCCGGTCGCCCTTGGTCGAGAGCGGCAGGCGGGCGCCCGCCGTCACCTCGCCGGTCACCGTCACGGCGGTGCTGGTCGGCTGCACCACGGTGACGATCACCTGCGGCTCGATCGCCTTGCCGGCGAGCTCCTGCTCGATCTGGGACTGGACGTCCTGGACGCGCTTGCCCGCCACCTGGATGCGGCCGGCATACGGCACCGTGATGGCGCCGTCGCGGGTGACGACCTGCGGCGGGATGGTGGCCGATTTCGAGCCGGAGGAGAACCGATCGACCGACAGGGTGCCGGAGAACAGGCCGCCGGTGCTGGCTTCGTAGATGGTCACCGCCACGGTGTCGCCGACGCCGATCACCGGCTCGACGGAGGGGCGGCGGTCGCCGAAGGAGGCGAGCAGGCTGTCGAGCGGGCGGCCGCGCAGGGCCTCGACCACCGCAGCATTGACGTCGACGATCTCGTAGCGGGCGAGCAGGCCCTGGTCGGTGGCGACATCGGCGCCCGACGCGACCGCGTTGGCCGTCGGTCCGGACGCCGGCAGGAAATTGGAGCAGCCCGAGACCGCGAGCGCGGTGCAGAGGGCGATCGGGAGTGCGCGCATCAGCGAGAGTGCTCGTCCTTACCTTGAGAGTGGTCCCTAGCCGAGTCGGGGGGTCCCTGTCCGTGGCCCCCGTGTCACAGTGCTGTCGGGAGCCCTCCCCCGGGGCCGCCTTCCCCGCTAGACACAGGGATCAGCAGAACGGCGCGTGGCCTTCGTCGTGTCGTGAAAGCACGACAAGGGTTACCAAATTGCGGCGTTCAAGGAAGGTGCGACACGGATGACAGGGCAGCGATGACCACACAGATCGGCTTCACGCCGCCGGAGGCGGCGCCACAGGGCTGCGAGCCCGTGCGGCGGCGCCACGTCGTCTACCTGCCGGGCTACGACCCCGAATCGAACAAGCGCTACCGGGCGCTGTTCGCCCGGGAACTCTCCCGCTACGCCAAGCGCTTCGACCTCGGTTCGCGGACGGTCACCCGGGCCGAGACCCGGCACGACGGACTGGTGCAGACCTGGACCGTCGAGGCCGGGCAGCCCGGGACCGAGACCCGCACCACCTACGACGTGCTGCTGTGGGACGACCTCGTGCGGGCGGATTTCCAACGGCCTCTGCTCGCCTCGATGGCACTCCTGACCGCCGGCATCCTGCACACCTTCGCGACCGGCAAGCTGTTCCGGCTCTACGCGCTGAACTGGAAATACGGCAACGTCATCCTCTACCCGTTCGGCATGACGGTGATCCTGGCCGCCCTGGCGGCCTTGCTCGGCACCGGTGTCGCCCACCTGCTCGCTGGCTGGCTGCCGGGTCTCGCCGCCGGGACGATCGGGGCGCTCGCCGCCCTCGGCCTCGTTCTGGCCGCCATCCCGCTCCTCGACCGCATCTTCCTGCGCCAGCTCATCAACGACTGGGTGTTCAACTGGCAGCACAGCATTGGCCGGCGCCAGGATTACGAGGCCCGCCTGGACCTGTTCGCAGACCACGTCACGGCGATCTGCCGGGCGGGCGAGGTGGACGAAGTGCTGATCGTCGGCCATTCCTCCGGCGCGCTCACCGCCGTGGAGGTCGCCGCCCGGGTGCTGGAGCGCGGTCTGCCGGACGGGCCGCGCCTCTCGCTCCTCACCCTCGGCTCCGGGCTGCCCCTCGTGGCGATCAATCAGCGGGCGCGGCAGACGCGGGCCGACGTGATGCGGCTCGTGGGCAGCGACCGGCTGGTCTGGGCCGATTACCAGGCGCCGCAGGACTGGATGAACTTCCCGGGCTTCAACCCCGCCCGCGACCTCGGCGAGACTCCCGCAGGTCCGGTGCGCAACCCGCTGATCCGCTCGACGAAGTTCCGCGACATCATCGTCCCGGACGTGTACCGGCGGATCTCGTTCCGGCCGTTCCGGATGCATTTCCAGTTCCTGATGGCCAACGACCTGCCGGGCGAGTACGACTTCTTCGCCCTGACGCTCGGGCCGCAGGCCCTGCGCGACCGGGTGATGGCTCCCCGGATCGTCCCCCTGCGGCCCGAGGCCGCCCCCGAGCCGGTGCCGGTGCACCGTGAGATCTGAGAGGCCTCTTCGATGCCCATCGCCCTCGTGGTCACCGACGTCGACGGCACCCTCGTCACCGGCGACAAGCGGCTGACCGAGCGGGCGGTCCGCGCCGTCGGCGGCTTGCATGAGCGCGGCATCGCCTTCACCTTGGCCTCGAGCCGCCCGCCGATCGGCCTGCGCGCCCTGGTCGCGCCACTGGGGCTCACCCTGCCGATGGGGGCCTTCAACGGCTCGACGGTGGTGCGCCCCGACCTCTCGCTCGTCGACGAGACGCTGATCCCGGAAGCCGCCGCGCGGACAGCCGCCGCGCGCTTGGCCGCCGAGGGCATCGACCTCTGGGTCTTCGCGGACGGCGCGTGGCTCCTGACCGATCCGGACGGCCCCTATACCGACCTGGAGCGACGCACCCTCCAGGCCGATCCTCACGTGGTCGAGGACCTCGCGCCCCATCTCGCCCGCGCGGCGAAGCTCGTCGGCGTCTCCCGCGACCACGCGCGCCTCGCCGCCCTCGAACCCCGCCTGGCGGCCGAGATCGGCGGCGGCGCGGCGGTCCACCGCTCGCAAGCCTACTACCTCGACGTCACCCCGCCCCGGATCGACAAGGGCCACTTCGTGGCGCGCATCGCCGGTGAGCTGGGCATCCCGCTCGGCGAGGTGGCGGTGCTCGGCGACATGGCCAACGACACGGCGATGTTTTCCCGCGCCGGCCTGTCGATCGCGATGGGCAACGCGAGCGACGCCGTGAAGCGGGCGGCCACGCACGTGACGGGGACGAACGAGGCGGAGGGATTCGCGGAGGCGGTCGAGCGCTATGTCCTGCCGAGCGGCGACTGAGGCGTTTTCCGCCCAAAGCCCGCCAGGACATTAGCCGCGGCGCATCACCGGTGCGGCGAGCACCACGCGTCGGTCACGCCGCGCGACACGAAGGCCTGCGCGTTGATGATCGCATCGTCGAACGAACAGGGTCCGGACGAAGAGCGGATCCTGCTGCCGCCCTCCGCGCACGGCGCCCGGCCCGAGTCGCGCTTGCCCGCGGTCCTGGACGGCTTGACCATGCAGCAACCAGTTTGGTGCTCGGCGACGGGCGACAGGAACTGGGATCGTGTGGGGACGTCCTGCACGATGGAGACGCCGATGCTCTCGGACAGGTCCGAGACGGGATGGCTCCCATCCGGCTTGGCTCGGCACGCCTCGGATGCCCCCTCCCGAAGGGGCAAGGGCGGGAAGGCGAGAGCGGGACGGGACGACCCCAAGACGAGCGCGGCGACGAGGCGCACCGGGCCGTCGCCGCAGGACGCAACCGACGCGACTATCCCGCCAAAGCCGCATCCACCTCCCGACCGCGCCCCAGGCCCCGCATCAGCTCGGCGAGGTGCGGCCGGATGCGAAGCTGCTCGGCATGGAGGCGGCGTACGGCCTCGGTGAGGCTGCCGTCGTAGCCCAGAGCCTCGTCCGCGAAGGCGATCAGGCGGGCATTGGGCCAGGCCTTCTCGCGCAGGAAGTGGACCTTGGCGACGACCGACTGCGCGTCGAGGTCCGGATGGGCCTGGCCGAGCAGCATCGTCATCGCGGCGGTGGAGCGGGAGATGCCGGCGTGGCAGTGGATCAGGAGATGCGTCTTGCGCCGCGCGGTCTCGGCCGCCAGCTCCTCGCCGAAGCGCAGGATCGCCTCGACGTCCCGGCGCTCGGGCAGGATCTGGCCGTCGATCGGCTCGATGATGTCGTGGAAGCGCAACGTGGTGCGGTGATGCGCGTCGTAGGTGCCGAAGGCCTCGGGCTCGGGCCAGGCCGGATCGAGGATCGACAGCACGTGGGTGACGCCGCGGGTCGAGTGGTGGCCCAGTTCCTCCAGGCCGCAGACCGTGTGCAGGGAGATCGGTTCGGGCTTCACGGTCGGGTCGCGCTCCGGCGAGGGGCGGGGCGTCGGAACGCCGCCGCGGGATCTCGTGGGGTTAGCACAGGCCTGACGCCCGCACGAGATCTCCGATCCCGCACGGGAGGCTTCACCGGCGGCAAGGATACCGGCGGCAGGGATACAGGCCCCGGTGCGCTTTCGCGTGAAGCGCGCTACCTGTGATCTCGTGGACGCCCTGGAATGGAGGGCATTCTTCGCCGATGGGGAGAGCATGAAGCGTCGCGACATCCTGACGGCCGGCCTTGGCCTCGCCGGCGCCGCCGTGGCAGCCCCGGCCGTGGCGCAGAGCGCGCCCGAGCTGCGCTGGCGTTTGCACTCCGCCTTCCCGCGCAACCTCGACGCGCTCTACGGCGCCGCCGAGCTGTTTTCCCGCCTGGTCGCCGAGGCGACGGACAACCGCTTCCAGATCGAGGTCGCGGCCGCGCCCGCGGGCGAATCGGCGGCACTGCTCGATTCGGTCGGGGCCGGCACCCTGGAGATGGCCTATTCGGCCGCCTATTACGAGGTCGGCCGCGACCCGACCTATGCTCTCGCCACGGCGGTTCCCTTCGGCCTCAACGCCCGCCAGCAGAATGCCTGGATGCTGCAGGGCGGGGCGCTCGACCTGTTCAACGAGATTTTTGCCAAGAGCAAGCTCTACGCCCTGCCGGGCGGCAATACCGGCACCCAGATGGGCGGCTGGTTCCGACGCGAGGTGAAGTCCGTCGCGGATTTGCAGGGCCTGCGCTTCCGCATCGCCGGCCTCGGCGCGCAGGTGCTGGCGAAGCTCGGCGTCGCGACCCAGACGACGCCGGGCGCCGACCTCTACGCCGCGCTGGAAGGAAAGACCCTCGACGCCGCCGAGTGGATCGGCCCCTATGACGACGAGAAGCTCGGCCTCAACAAGGTGGCGCCGTTCTACTATTATCCGGGCTTCTGGGAAGGCGGCTCCATGCTGCACTTCTGGTTCAACGCCCAGAAATGGGCCGAGCTGCCGAAGGCCTACCGGGCGGTCGCGACGGCGGCGGCGGCGAGCGTCAACGGCGACCTGCAGGCCAAGTACGACGCGCGCAACCCGGCCGCCTTGCGGCGCCTCGTCGGCGGTGGGGCGCAGCTGCGTCCCTTCCCCCAGGAGGTGATGGAGGCCGCCCTCAAGGCGGCGAACGACATCTATGCCGAGCTCGGTGCCAAGAACCCGGACTTCAAGCGCCTCTACGACGCGTTGAAGACGTTCCGCAATGAGGAATATCTCTGGTTCCAGGTCGCCGAGTACACTTACGACAACTTCATGATCCGGGCGCGCGCCCGGGGCTGACCGGCGTCGCACACGGGCTAAGCAGATCTCGCAAAAGTGGTGGCCGGTTTTGCGATAAATATCTGCGACAAACCAATGACCCAAGCGGACGAAGCGTTGGCGTGCCAACGCAAGTCTGCTGAGGAGCGCCTATTCGGCGGCCTCCTCGCCCGGCAGGGTGCCGCGGCCTTCCTCGCGCATCAGCGCCCGCACCATGCTCGGCACCGCCTCCAGCGCGCCGGCCAGGGTCTCGTCGGCCACGAACAGGCTCTTGATCTCCGGGCTGGTGATGCAGACGAGGCCTTCCCCGCTCTCCTCGACCCGCAAAGTGAATTGCCGCATCGATCGACCGCTCCCTCACGCTCGGCTCCGATCGCCCCGCGATGCACGAGGCGGGCCAGCACGGGGAGGATAACGCGGAGCGCGGCCATAAGCTCCGCCGGACGCAAGGGGAAGACGGCCGAAATCCTGCATCGCGAGATGATGCCAAGAAAAAAGGCCGCTCTCGCGAGCGGCCCGAAGTCTAGGGAGGAAACGCCCAAGGAGGGCAGCGGGAGCGCGACGCCGTCGCGTTCCCGCATTGCAATAACATAAGTGTGCGCCGCCGGATGGCAAGGCGCGATTGTCGGCAGGGTTGCCGCTTTCGCGGGCAGCGCCGGCCTGGCGCTGGACCAAACCCCGCCACGGCCTAGTTTTCCCGCACGTGACGGGAGCGCGGCATGGCGATTCAGGCGGGGCGGATCCGGGTTCTGAAGGACGTGGCGCCGCGGGACGGCGCCTACGTGCTCTACCTGATGCAGCAGGGCATGCGCAGCCGCGACAACCCGGCCCTGGAATATGCCGTGGAGGAGGCCATCCGCCTCGGGCTGCCGGTGGTGACGGGGTTCGGCCTGCTCGACGGCGGCGCCCATTTCCCGGAGGCCAATGCCCGCCACTACGCCTTCCTGCTCCAGGGTCTCGCCGACGCCAAGGCCGGCCTGGAGCGCCGCGGCATCGCCTTCGTGCTGCGCCGCACCACCCCGGCCAAGGCTGCCCTGAATTTGGGCAGGCAAGCCGCGATGCTGGTCCTCGACCGCGGCTACCTGACGATTCAGAAGAGCTGGTACGCCGAGATCGGGAAAGGCTTCGACGGCCGCCTGGTCCAGGTCGAGGGCGACGTGGTGGTGCCGGTCGAGGTCGCGTCGGGGAAGCATGAATTCGCCGCCCGGACGCTGCGGCCGAAGCTGCACCGGGCCTGGGAGCCCTATCTCGCGCCGTTGCGGGCGCGAAAGGTCAAGCATCCGGCCGGCGATCCCGGCCTGACGAGCGACATCGACGTCTCGGACCCTGACGCGGCGCTCGCCGCGATGACGCTGGACCGGACCGTGACGCCGGTGCGGCGCTTCCGCGGCGGCGAGACGGAAGGCTATCGCCGGCTCGACGCCTATCTGGCCGGGCCGTTTTCGGATTACGGCACGGTGCGCAACCGGCCCGAGGCGGGGGCCGCCTCGCATTTGAGCCCCTACCTGCATTTCGGCCAGATCTCGCCGGTGGCCGCCGCCCTCAAGGTGCAGGCCGCCAAGGCCGGTGGGCCGGAGGACCGGGCGGCGTTCCTGGAGGAGCTGATCGTCCGGCGCGAACTGGCGATGAACCACGTCCACACCAATCCGGGCTACGACGCCTACGCGCAGGCGGTGCCGGACTGGGCCCGCAAGGCGCTGGCGGAGCATGCCGACGATCCCCGCCCGCACCTCTACGACGAGGAGGCGCTGGCGCAAGGGCGCACCCACGACGAGTACTGGAACGCCGCGATGCGCGAGATGCGCGTCACCGGCTACATGCACAACCACCTGCGCATGTACTGGGGCAAGAAGATCCTCGAATGGTCTCCCTCGCCGGAGGAGGCCTTCGCGGTGACGTTGCGGTTGAACAACCGCTACTTCCTCGACGGGCGCGACCCGAATTCCTTCACCAACGTCGCCTGGCTGTTCGGGCTGCACGACCGGCCGTGGGGCCGGCGCAAGGTGTTCGGCACCGTGCGTTATCTCGGGCAGAACACGCTCAGGAAGTTCGACGCCAAGGCCTACCTGAAGGCGGTCGAAGACCTGTGCCGGGCGGAAGAGCCGTGACGGCCCGCCCGCGCGGTTGACCGCCCCGCCCCGCCAGGGCCATCAACCCGCATGACCACCCCTCAAGCCTCCGCCCCCGTCTCGCCCTGGCGGGCCACGATCCTGACGCTCTACCCCGAGATGTTCCCGGGCCATCTCGGGCTCTCGCTTGCCGGCGATGCGCTGGCGCGGGGCGCCTGGAGCCTGGAGGCGCGCAACATCCGCGACCACGGCATCGGCCGGCACCGGGCGGTGGATGACACGCCGGCCGGCGGCGGCGCCGGGATGGTGCTGCGTTGCGACGTGCTCGCCGCTGCCATCGATGCCGCGGCGCCCGCCGGCGATCCCCGCCCGCGCCTGCTGATGAGCCCCCGCGGCCGGCCGCTGACGCAAGGCAGGGTCCGGGCGCTCAGCGAGGGGCCGGGCGTCATCGTGGTCTGCGGCCGCTTCGAGGGCGTCGACGAGCGGGTGATCGCGGGGCGCGCGCTCGAGGAGGTCTCGATCGGCGATTACGTGCTGTCGGGCGGCGAGCCCGCGGCCCTGGTGCTGCTCGATGCCTGCGTGCGCCTCCTGCCCGGCACGATGGGCAAGCACGCCTCCGGGGTCGAGGAGAGCTTCGAGAGCGGCGGCCTCGAATACCCCCACTACACCCGGCCGCGGGAATGGGAGGGGCAGGAGATCCCGGAGGTGCTGACCGGCGGCAACCACGCGGCGATCGCCCGCTGGCGGGCCGCGGCATCGGCCCGCCTCACCCGCGAGCGGCGCCCGGACCTCGTGGCGAGGGACGGAACGCCGTAATCGGCAACAAACTCCAGTGTCGCATGTTGAAAAGACAACCCAGGTCAATGTCCGCGCGGGCCGCCCTTCCTAGACCGCTCGTCGCTGGCGCCGTCCCGCGCGCCACTCCCCGCGACGCTTCCCTCGCACTGTCCCGCCCGCCATGCCCGACTCCGCCCGCTACCTGATGCACCGGCCCGAGATCCTGGAGCCCCTGCGCCGGGGCGAGGCGGCCCTCGACCGGGTGATGGAGGGCACCGGCCGACTCTACCCGGCCGGGCGCCTGCTTGTGGAGGCCGACAGCCCGAACACCACGATCTTCCGGCTTCGCAAGGGCTGGGTCGGCCGCCTGCGGACCCTGGAGGACGGGCGCAGCCAGTTCATCCTGATCTTCCTGCCCGGCGACCTCTTCGCGGTGAAGAGCCTGTTCGTCACTCACAGCCCGGACGCCGTGCAGGCCCTGTCCGAGGTCCTGGTCGAGCAGGTCGACCACCGCACCCTGCGCGAGGCCTACGAGCGCGATCCCGACCTCGCGACCCGCTGCATGTGGCAGGTGATCGAGGAGGAGCGCCGGCTGCACAACTGGGTCGTCGGTCTCGGCCGCGGCAGCGCCGACGAACGCCTGGCGATGCTGCTGATCGATTTCCGCGGCCGGCTGATCCTGTCGGGGGTGCTGCCGCCCCATGCGCGGGCCTACGACCTGCCGATGACCCAGGAGCAGATCGGCGACCATCTCGGCATCTCGAACGTGCACGTCAACCGGGTGCTGCGGGCATTCCGGGAGGACGGCATCGTCACCATGCGGGGGCGCCGGGTGACGATCGGCGACCTCGACGCCCTGGTGCGGATCGCCAGGCCGCTCCTCGACCTGTCCGAGCGCAGTCGCATGGCCTTCATCGGATCGGAGGCGGAAGCCGGCGGGGAGCGGAGAGGCGGCGGCGATGCCGGCCACTGACGACACGACGAACCGGGACGGGACCGACCGGCACCACGCATTCGGCCAAGCTGCCGCCCGCCAAGCTGATGCCCGCCAAGCTGATGCCCGCCAAGCCGCTGCCGGCCAAGCTGCCATCGGACAAGCCGCCGGCCAGGCCGCCCTGATGCTGATCGAGAGCCTGATGCTCGCCCTCGTCGAGCGCAAGGTGATCCCGTCCTCCGAGCTCATCGAGGCGGTGGAGACCGTGATCGAGGCCAAGCGGCGGCTGGCCGAATCCGGGCAGGAGCCGGAGACCGCGACCCGAGCCGCCGCGATGCTCACCACCATCGCCAACAGCCTCGCGGCCGCCGGTCAGGCGACGAAGGGTTGATCCGGCGAGGGCCGGGTCCATCCTGGCGTCCGGCCTGAGTCACGGCGTATCGCTGGTCCGCAGATCCCAAGGGAGCCAAGTCCGTGAGCCGCCTGATCCCGCGTCGCCTCGCCCTTCTCGCCCTCCTCGCCGTCGCGCCCGCCCTCACGCAGCCGGCCGCCGCGCAGGACCGGGCGATCACCCTGGCCTCGACCACCTCCACCGAGCAATCGGGCCTGTTCGGCCACCTGCTGCCGATCTTCCAGCGCGAGACCGGCATCGCGGTGCGGGTCGTCGCGGTCGGCACCGGCCAGGCGCTCGCCATCGGCGCCAAGGGCGATGCCGACGCGCTCCTCGTCCACGACCGGCCCGGCGAGGACACGTTCGTGGCCGAGGGCCACGGCCTCGACCGCCGCGACGTGATGGCGAACGACTTCGTGATCGTCGGGCCGAGTGCCGATCCGGCCGGCCTCAAGGGCGGGCGCGACGCCGCGGACGCGCTCGCCCGCATCGCCCGCGCCAAGGCGCCCTTCGCCAGCCGTGGCGACGACAGCGGCACCAACCGCACCGAGCTGCGGCTGTGGAAGAAGGCCGGGATCGAGGCAAGAGGCTTAGGAAGCAGCTACCGCGAGCTCGGACAGGGCATGGGCCCGACGCTGAACGCGGCCGCCGCGATGGACGCCTACACCTTGACCGACCGGGCGACCTGGGCGAGTTTCAAGAACCGCCAGAACCTCGTGATCCTGGTCCAGGGCGATCCCGCCCTGTTCAATCCCTACGGCTCGATCCTGGTGAACCCCGCCAAGTCCCCGCAGATCCGCGCCGCCGATGCCAGGATCTGGCACGACTGGCTCACCTCCGAGCGCGGCCGGGCGGCGATCGCCTCGTTCAGGATCAACGGCGAGCAGCTGTTCTTCCCCGCCGGCACGATGCCGAGCCAATGACGATCCCGGTCATCACCCTCGGGCCAGAGCCGCCGCGCGGTTGATCCCGAAGGCGGCGGCGCTGACCACCAGGGTCAGGCTGACGAGGACGAGCCCGAGGCCGAGCGCCAGGGCGAGGTCGCCGCGGCTCGTCTCGAGGGCGATGCTGGTCGTCATGGTGCGGGTGTAGCCGCGGATGTTCCCCCCCACCATCAGGATGGCGCCGACCTCGGCGATCGCCCGCCCGAACGCCGCCAGGAAGGCGGTGACGAGGGGCGCCGGCGCCATCGCGAGCAGGATCAGGGCCGCATGCCCCGTCCCCACCCCGTCGACCCGCAGGGCATCGCCGTATTCCGCCCACAGGGTCTCGCAGGTGCGGTGCGAGAGCGCCGCGACGATCGGCAGCGCGAGCGCTCCCTGCGCGATCACCATGGCGCCAGGGGTGAAGAGCAGGCCGAGGCTCCCGAAGGGGCCTGAGCGCGAGACGAGCAGGTAGAGCACCAGCCCCACCACCACCGGCGGCAGGCCGAGCAGCGCGTTGACGAGGACGAGGAGCGCGCCGCGACCGGGAACCCGCGTCGCGGCGAGCAGCGCCCCGAGAGGCGCGCCGAGGAGGAAGCCGAGGCCGGCCGCCGTGAGGCTGACGCGCAGCGACAGGCCGACGATGGCGACGAGGTCGGCATCCGCCCGCACGATCATCGCGACCGCCAGCCCGAGGGCGCGCCCGAGCTCGTCCATGTCACCTCCGTCTCACCCCGGTCCCGGACCCGTCCTATCCGGGCGGACCGGCCCGTGCCATAGTGCCGGAGGGATCGGTGCGCATCCGCCGGCCGCCCCTCGGGCGAGCCGGGCCGGGCCCGAGCCAGGAGGGCGCCGCCATGCCAGCGGCTCATCCGCTCCGTGAGACAGATCTCGAGATGGCCCTGCGCCACGTCATCGAATCGGAAGCGCGGGTCGCGCGCCAGCGCGTCCTGGCGGCCCGCCTCGCCCCCTGGGGCGGCGAGACCGCGGCCCTTGCCGAGGCGCTGCTCGCCGACTTTCAGGCGACGCTGGAGGCGCACCGCGCCCACCTCGCCCGCCTGCTGCCGCCGCAGGGTTGACGTCGCGTCCGGCCTGGCGCATGCGAGACGGCGGGACACCTCTCCCCACCGAGAGGCGCCCATCTGGAAGGATGGACACCAGTATGACGACCCGCCCCGCGGCACGCCCCCGCGCGCCCTTCTTCTCGTCCGGACCCTGCGCCAAGCGCCCCGGCTGGACGCCCGAGGCCCTCTCCGACGCGGCGCTCGGCCGCTCGCACCGGGCGAAGCTCGGCAAGGCCAAGCTCAAGGAATCGATCGATCTCACCCGCACGGTGCTGCAGGTGCCGGCCGATTACCGCATCGGCATCGTGCCCGCCTCCGATACCGGCGCCGTCGAGATGGCGATGTGGTCGCTCCTCGGCCCCCGCCCGGTCGACATGCTGGCCTGGGAATCCTTCGGCGAGACCTGGGTCACCGACGCGATCAAGCAGCTCAAGCTCGATGCCCGCGTGATCAAGGCGGCCTACGGTCGCCTCCCCGACCTCTCGACGGTCGACACCCGCACCCGCGACGTGGTGTTCACCTGGAACGGCACCACCTCGGGCGTGCGCGTGCCGAACGCCGACTGGATCGCCGCCGACCGCGAGGGCCTGACGATCTGCGACGCCACCTCGGCGGCGTTCGCGCAGGATCTCGACTGGGCCAAGCTCGATGTCGTCACCTTCTCCTGGCAGAAGGTGCTCGGCGGCGAGGCGGCGCACGGCATGCTGATCCTCTCGCCCCGCGCCGTCGCGCGGCTGGAGAGCCACGTCCCGGCCTGGCCGATGCCGAAGATCTTCCGCATGACCAAGGGCGGAAAGCTCATCGAGGGCATCTTCCAGGGCGAGACCATCAACACGCCCTCGATGCTGGCGGTCGAGGACTATATCGACGCTCTGCGCTGGGCCGAACGGCTCGGCGGCCTGCCGGCCCTGCGGGCCCGCGCCGACCGCAATGCCGGCGTGATCGCCGCGTGGGTCGCCCGCACCCCCTGGATCGCCAACCTGGCCGAGGACCCGGCGACCGCCTCCAACACCAGCGTCTGCCTGGTGGTGAGCGATCCCGACGTGGTCGGGCGCGGCCCCGAGGCCGTGGCCGCCGTCGCCAAGGGCATCGCCACCAGCCTGGAGCGCGAGGGCGTCGCCCTCGACATCGGCTCGTACCGCGACGCCCCTGCGGGCCTGCGGATCTGGTGTGGCGCCACCGTCGAGGCCTCGGACCTCGAGGCCCTGACGCCCTGGCTCGACTGGGCCTTCGCCCAGGAGAAGGCCCGCCTGACCCAGGCGGCCTGACCCAGCCCTCATCGTACCTGATCGGCGCCGGAGCCCCGCGAAAGCGGGAGACGGCGTTGGCCGGGCGAGGCACGGGTTGCCCCTCTCCCCGCGGGCGGGGAGAGGCCTGAGCTCTCCTTGTCGGGAGCGAAGGAAGCGCAGGCGCAGCCGGGGCGAGGGTGGGGGATCTCGACGAGCGAGATTCCTGCGGAAACACCCCCTCACCCGCGGGTCGATCCCTCCGGGATCGATGCGCCGCCTCGCTGTGTTCCCGGAACAGGGACACAGCCCTCTCCCCGTCCACGGGGAGAGGGGACATGCGCGCGACCCGGTGTGACTTGCGGACCTCCGGCCGACCCGCTCCCCTGCGGGGCGATGGCGCGCACTCCTTCGAGGCCGCCATGCCCACCACCAAACCCAAAAAAGTCCTGATCTCCGACACCCTCTCCCCCGCCGCCGTCGCGATCTTCCGCGAGCGCGGGATCCAGGCCGATCTCCGCCCGGAGCTCGGCAAGGACAAGGAGGCGCTCGCCGCCGCCATCGGCGACTACGACGGCCTCGCCGTCCGTTCGACCACCAAGGTCGGCGCCGCCCTGCTGGAGCGCGCGCGCAACCTGACCGTGATCGGCCGGGCCGGGATCGGCGTGGACACGATCGACGTCCCGGCGGCCACCGCCCGCGGCGTGATCGTGATGAACACGCCGCACGGCAATGCGGTGACGACCGCCGAGCACGCCATCGCGCTGATGCTGTCGCTCGCCCGCCAGATCCCGCAGGCCGACGCCTCGACGCAAGCCGGGCGCTGGGAGAAGAACCGCTTCCTCGGCATCGAGCTGACCGCCAAGACCCTGGGCGTGATCGGCTGCGGCAATATCGGCGCCATCGTCGCCGATCGCGGCATCGGCCTGCGCATGCGGGTGATCGCCTACGACCCGTTCCTGACCCCCGAGCGGGCGGTGGCGCTCGGCGTCGAGAAGGTCGAGCTCGACGAGCTCCTGCGGCGGGCCGACGTCATCACCCTGCACGTGCCCCTGACCGACAAGACCCGCAACATCCTCTCGGCCGAGGCGCTGGCGCGCACCAAGCCCGGCGTGCGGATCGTCAACTGCGCCCGCGGCGGCCTCGTCGACGAGGTGGCCCTGCGCGCCGCGCTCGAATCCGGCCACGTCGCGGGTGCGGCCTTCGACGTGTTCACGGAGGAACCGGCCAAGGAGAACGTGCTGTTCGGGCACCCGAACATGGTCTGCACGCCGCATCTCGGCGCCTCGACCACCGAGGCGCAGGAGAACGTGGCGCTCCAGGTCGCCGAGCAGATGGCCGATTACCTGCTGCACGGCGCGATCCGCAACGCGGTCAACTTCCCGTCGATCTCCGCCGAGGAGGCGCCGCGCCTGCGGCCCTACGTGACCCTGGCCGAGCAGTTGGGCAGCTTCCTCGGCCAGCTCACCGAGGCGCCGATCCGCGGCATCCGCCTCGTCTACGAGGGCGAGGCGGCGGAGCTGAACACCCGGGCGCTGACCGCCGCCGCGGTCACCGGCGCCCTGCGGCCGTTCCTGGAGGGCGTCAACATGGTCTCGGCGATCGAAGTGGCGCGGGCCCGCGGCATCCAGGTCGAGACCGCGACCCGCACCACCGTCGAGGGACCCTACGCCTCGCGCCTCTACCTCACGGTCGAGGCCGAGGACATGCCCCGCGACGCCGCCGGCACGGTGTTCGGCGACGGCCGCCCGCGTTTCGTCGAGATCCGCGGCATCGCGCTCGAAGCCGCGGTGGCGCCGCACATGCTCTACATCCGCAACGCCGACCAGCCCGGCTTCATCGGCCGCTTCGGCACGCTGATGGGCGAGGCCGGCGTCAACGTCGCCACCTTCCATCTCGGCCGCGACCGCCCGGGCGGCGATGCGATCTGCTTCGCCGCCGTCGACGAGCCGGTCTCCCCCGACCTCCTGCGGGCGATCGAGGCGATCCCGCAGGTGAAGCGGGCGCGGGCGGTGCGGTTCTGAAGGCACGGGCGGGAGGCCAGTCTGCCTCCCGCCCACCGACGGCGGTCGCACGACGCACCCTGCTCGTGCTAAACCCTGCCCATGAAGATCGACGGCCGCCACTACCGCACCATCTTCCCCGCGCTCGACGGCGAGGGGATCTGCGTGATCGACCAGACCAGCCTGCCCTTCGCCTTCGAGACGACGGTCTTGACGAGCGAGGCGCAAGCCGCGGTCGCGATCCGCACCATGATCGTGCGCGGCGCGCCGCTCATCGGCGCCACCGCCGCCTACGGGCTGGCGCTGGCGATGCGGGAGGATCCGTCCGACCGCAACCTCGACGGGGCGCGGAGCCGGCTCGCCGCGACGCGGCCGACCGCGATCAACCTGCGCTGGGCCCTCGACCGGGTCGCGGCCCTGCTGCAACCGCTCGGCCCAAGCGAGCGCGAGGCCGCCGCCTTCGCGGAGGCCGCCCGCATCGCCGACGAGGACGTGGCGAGCTGCCGGGCGATCGGCGAGCACGGGGCGGCGCTGATCGCCGGGATCGCACGCAAGAAGTCCGGACCGGTCAACGTGCTGACCCATTGCAATGCCGGCTGGCTCGCCACCGTCGACTGGGGCACGGCTCTGGCCCCGATCTACGTCGCGCACGATGCCGGCCTCCCCGTCCATGTCTGGGTCGACGAGACCCGGCCGCGCAACCAGGGCGCGGCGCTGACCGCCTTCGAGCTCAACGCCCACGGGGTGCCGCACACCGTCATCGCCGACAATGCCGGCGGGCACCTGATGCAGCACGGGCAGGTGGATCTCTGCATCGTCGGGTCGGACCGGACGACCTCGACCGGCGACGTCTGCAACAAGATCGGCACCTACCTGAAGGCGCTGGCCGCCCGCGATTGCGGCGTGCCGTTCTACGCCGCCCTCCCCTTCTCGACGATCGACTGGACGCTGACCGACGGCGTCGCCGGCATCCCGATCGAGGAGCGCGACGCAAGCGAGGTGACCCATCTCACCGGCCGCACCGATGACGGCGGCTTCGCGACCGTGGCGGTGGTCTCGCCGGGGAGCCCGGTGGCGAACCCGGCCTTCGACGTGACGCCGGCGCGCCTGGTGACCGGAATCATCACCGAGCGGGGCGTGGCGGCGGCGACGCCGGAAGGATTGCTCGGCCTGTATCCGGAGCGGCGCGCGGCGGCCTAACGCATCGCGTGCGACGACGGCGGGGCACGGACCGGCGCCCCGCCTGCCGCCTCACCAGACGCTACATCGCCTCCGGTCCGCGGCCCATCGCGGCGACGCCGGTGCGCGAGACCTCGACCAGCCCCACCGAGGCCATCAGCTTGACGAAGCGGTCGATCTCGTCGGTCGTCCCGGTGAGCTCGAACACGAACGAGGTCAGCGTCGCGTCGAGGGTGCGGGCGCCGAAGGCGGCGGCCAGCCGCATCGCCTCGACCCGGTGCTCGCCCTTGCCGGCCACCTTCACGAGAGCGAGTTCCCGCTCCAGCGAATCGCCTTGCAGCGTCAGGTCCACCACCCGGTGCACCGGCACCAGGCGGTCGAGCTGTGCCTTGATCTGGTCGATCACCGCGTTGGTGCCCGTCGTCACGATGGTGATGCGCGAGATGTGCCGGGCGTGCTCGGTCTCCGAGACGGTCAGGCTCTCGATGTTGTAGCCGCGGCCGGAAAAGAGGCCGGCGATGCGGGCAAGCACGCCGGGCTCGTTGTCGACGATGACCGCCAGGGTGTGGCGGTTCACCGGCTCGACGCGGACCGGATCGGGGTAATGGGTGTTCATGGCGTTCATCGTCCTCAAACCCTCGCCCGTCAGACCAGCATCTTGCCTTCGTCGGAGATCACGTCGCCCAAGTCCGCCCCGGTCTCGCCGAGGTAGTCCGAGAGCAGCATCTCGTTATGCGCCTTGCCCGACGGGATCATCGGGAAGCAGTTCTCGGTCTTGTCGACGATGCAGTCGAAGACCACCGGGCCGTCATAGTCCAGCATCTCGGCAATGGCCGCGTCGAGGCTGCCGGGGTCGGAGCAGCGGATGCCCTTGGCGCCGTAGGCCTCGGCCAGCTTGACGAAATCGGGCAGGCTCTCCGAGTAGCTCTCGGAGTAGCGCGAGCCGTGCAGCAGCTGTTGCCACTGGCGCACCATGCCCATGTATTCGTTGTTCAGGATGAAGATCTTGACCGGCAGGCGGTACTGCGCGGCGGTCGACAGCTCCTGGATGTTCATCTGGATCGAGGCCTCGCCGGCGATGTCGATCACCAGGGCGCCCCGATGGGCGAGCTGGGCGCCGATCGCCGCCGGCAGGCCGTAGCCCATGGTGCCGAGGCCTCCCGAGGTCATCCAGCGGTTCGGCTCGTCGAACTTGTAGTACTGCGCCGCCCACATCTGGTGCTGGCCGACCTCCGTCGTGACGTAGGTCTCGCGCCCCTTGGTCGCCTCGTAGAGGCGCTGGACCGCGTGTTGCGGCTTGATGGTGGTGCCCGACGGCCAGTAGCCGAGGCATTCGCGCGCCTTCCAGCCGCGGATCTTCGACAGCCACTCGGTCAGGCGGCCCTTGTCGGGCTCCGGCGTCACCGCGCGCCACTCGCGCAGCATGTCGCCGAGCACCGAGGCGCAGTCGCCGACGATGCCGATATCGGCCTTGACGGTCTTGTTGATCGACGAGGCGTCGATGTCGACGTGGATCTTCTTGGAGAAAGGCGAGAAGGCGTCGAGGCGGCCGGTGATGCGGTCGTCGAAGCGCGCGCCGATGCAGACCATGACATCGCATTCGTGCATCGCGAGGTTCGCCTCGTAGGTCCCGTGCATGCCGAGCATGCCGAGGAACTGCGGGTCCGAACCCGGGAAGGCGCCGAGGCCCATCAGCGTCGAGGTGACCGGGAAGCCCGTGGCGCGGGCGAGCTCGCGCAGCAGCCGCGAAGCCTCAGGCCCGGAGTTGATGACGCCGCCGCCGGTATAGAAGACCGGCCGGCGCGCGCCCGCCATCAGCGCCACCGCGGCGCGGATCTTCTCCGGGTCTCCTTGAGTCTGCGGGTTGTAGGTCTTGTGGCTGTTGTCGACCGGGCGGCGGTAGAGGCCGCTGGCGAACTGGATGTCCTTCGGCAGGTCGATGACCACCGGGCCGGGCCGGCCGTGCGAAGCGACGTAGAACGCCTCGTGCAGGATCCGCGGCAGGTCCTCGATCGATTTGACCAGGTAGTTGTGCTTGGTGCAGCTGCGGGTGATGCCGACCGTGTCGCATTCCTGGAACGCGTCGGAGCCGATCAGGTGCGTCGGCACCTGTCCGGTGATGCAGACGAGCGGGATCGAATCGAGCAGCGCGTCGGTCAGCCCGGTGACGATGTTGGTGGCGCCGGGCCCCGAGGTGACCAGCACGCAGCCGACCTTGCCCGACGAGCGGGCAAACCCTTCCGCCGCGTGGACCGCGCCCTGCTCGTGCCGGACCAGGATGTGCTTCACCGAGTCCTGGTGGAAGAGCGCGTCGTAGATCGGCAGCACCGCGCCGCCCGGATAGCCGAACAGGGTGTCGACTCCCTGATCCTGAAACGCCCGGATCACCATCTCGGCGCCCGTCATGACCTCGCCCGCACTCATCGCCGCGCTCCGTTTCCTTGGTCTCGTCCGCGCTCTCGGGTCCGTTTTACGCAACAAAAAAGGGCCCCGAAGGACCCTGCACGCGCCACCCTTGGGATGCCGGGCTTCTCAAGCCCGCCCCTTCGGTGGCGCCTCCGCTACAATAAGGACCGCACGCATGCTGTGATAAGCCTGCCCTTTAGAGAGTGGCGCGGACCCTACGCGCGTCGCCCGGCAGGGTCAACCGAATATCGAGCCGCGGGACCGATCCGGCTCATCGCGCCTGGAGCGTCGGATAGGCCCGCCGCACGGCGCGCGCGATCGCGACGGAGAGAACGACCTTCACGGCGTCGCCGGGCAGGAACCAGACCGAGCCGATCGCCGCCTTCGCGAGATCGACCCGGGCGACGGCCGCGATCCATGGGATCCCGACCGCGTAGGTGAGCACCACCCCGCCGAGGACGAGGATCAGCGCCTCCCTCCAGACGGTGAGGTTGCGCAGGGAGCGCTCGACCAGGAACCCGATCGCGAAGGCGGCGACCGGCCACATCAGCACGAAGCCGCCGCCCGGCCCCATGACGATGCCGAGGCCGCCCCGGCCGCCGGCCATCAGCGGCAGCCCGGCGCAGACCAGGAGAACGAACAGGGCCAGAGCCGCACCGCCGCGCTTCGCCCCCGCGATCGCGCCGGCGAGCATCACCCCCATGGACTGCGCGGTGATCGGCACGCCGACCACGGGCAGGGTCACGGGCGGGAACAGGCCGAGGGCGGCCGTGAGGGCGGCGAAGAGCGCGACGAAGACGATGTCCCGGGTCGACATGGGTGTCCTTGGATTCAGAGAGAACGGTGTCAGTGGCCGGCGCGGTCCGGGTCGTAGGACCGGGCCTCGATCGCCGCCGCGATGTCGTCGCTCATCTTCAGCATCCGCACGACGACCGGCACCGTCAGTGCCACGAGGCTGCGCTCCAGGCCCCGCGCCCGCTGGGCCTCCCGCACCTCCGCGGTGATGGCGGCCAGCACCGGGATGAAGCGCAGGGTGAGCGCGATGGCGAGGCCGACCTTGGCGGGATTGACCCCGAGGGGCTTGAGCCAGCCGAGGCCGCGTTGCAGCGCCTCGATCAGGTCGGCGCTGCGGGTCGTGAGCGTCACGAGGCCGGCGAGCAGCACCAGGCTTGCCAGGCGGGCGGCTACCAGCAGGCCGGCGAGCCAGCCGTCGAGGGCGAGCTGGACCAGGACCAGCACGGCGAGGATCCAGGCGAGCGGCCGCAGCTGCGCCAGCGCGAGACGGCCCGGGATCCCGGCGAGCCGGTAGAGCAGGCCCGTGACAGCTAGCGCCGCGAGCGCGAGGTCGAGCCGCGGCAGCGCGAACAGGACGGTGCCGGCGGCGATCATCGCGCCAATCTTCGCGCCTGCCGGGCAGCGGTGGATCGGGCTCTGCCCCGGGACGTACGGGCTCACGACATCATCGCGACATAGGCCGGCAGGGCGACGGAAGGGCGGTCGTCGATGACGACGCGGCCATCCTCGAAGACCAGCACCCGGTCGAAATGCTCGAGGAAGGCGAGGTCGTGCGAGACCACGATCGCGGCTTGCGCCAGCCCGTCGATCGCTTGCGCGATCCGGCGCTTGTTGCGCAGGTCGAGCAGCGTCGTCGGCTCGTCGAACACGATCACGTCCGGCGCCATCGCCAGCACGCCGGCGATGGCGAGGAGCTGCTTCTGCCCGCCGCTCAGCAGGTGGGCCGGATGGTCGCGAAGGTCGTGCAGGTCGTAGCGGCGCAGGGCCTCGTCGGTGCGCCGGGCGATCTCGTCCCTCTGTAGGCCGAGATTCTTCAGCCCGAAGGCGAGATCTTCGGCCACCACCGGCAGCACGATCTGGTTGTCGGGGTTCTGGAACACGAAGCCGACCTTGCGGCGCACCGCCTTGCCGTCGCGCCGCGTGTCGAGCCCGTCGACCCGCACCGTGCCGTGGCTCGGCAGCAGGAGGCCGTTGAGCAGCCGCGCGAAGGTGCTCTTGCCGCTGCCGTTGCCGCCCACCACCGCGATCCGCCTTTCCGCCAGGTCGAGGGTGAGGTCGCGCAGGACCCTGCGCTCCCCGAAGGCGTGGCCGACCTGCCTGATCTCGATCATGACGACATCTCGATCATCGACGGCTTCGCTCCTCTCGCGCCGGGCGGCGCCTCATAGCACCTCCGGCAGGCGCCGACAGAGCGGTTTGGAAATTCCACCGTCTCCCCTATCTCAGGCGCGGGCGGATGGACCTACGGGGGTGCACAGGATGACGACCGGGACGGCTTACCTCTTGGTCGATGTCGCCGGAACCGATTGCGCCCTGCCGCGCCGGGCGGTGCGCGAGGTCCTGCCCCTGCCCCGCCTGTGGCGTCCGCCGGGGGCGCCGGGGGCACTCGCGGGCTTCCTCAACCTCGCCGGCAGCGCCGTGCCGGTCCTCGACCTCGGGGTCCTGTTCGGCCTCGGGCGGCCGGTGACGGCCCGTCACGCCCTCTACCGTCACCTCGTCCTCCTCCACGGCGATGCGCCGCTGGCCCTGCTGGTCGACCGGGTCGCGGATGTCGTGCGGGTCGACCCGGCTCACATCCGGCCGGTCGACGACGCGGCCACCCTGAACGGCTGCGTCGCCGCCGAGATCCGCCTGGGCGAGCGGCTGGTGCACGGCCTCGCCATCGCCCGCATCCTGCTGGCCGAGGAGCGTGAGCGGCTGGCGGCGCAGACCCGGGACGCGCAGGCGCGGCTCGCCGAGTGGGCGGCCTGAACCGGACATGTCAAGCGTGCGGGGCACGACCCCGGTCGGCGATCCGGCCTTCGCGGCCCTGAAGGCGCGTCTCGTCGCCCGCACCGGCCACCATTACTATGCCGACAAGGACGACCTCCTGTGGGAGCGGGTTGGCCGCCGCATGCGCGCCTGGGGCGTGCCCGATCCCGCCGGCTACCTCGTGCTGCTGGAGAATTCGGAGTCCGAGTGGGCGGCGCTCGAATCCGAGATCACCATCGGGGAGACGTTCTTCTTCCGCTACGCCGAGCAATTCGCGGCCCTGCGCGGCACGATCCTGCCCGAGCGCATCGCCGCGCGGGGGGCCGAGCGTCGGTTGCGGATCTGGAGCGCCGGCTGCTCCACCGGCCCCGAGACCTACTCGGTCGGGATCGTGCTGCACGAACTCCTGGGCGAGCGGCTCCCTGACTGGCGCATCGGGCTCACCGGCACCGACATCAACCGCGACGTCCTCGCGGTCGCGCGGCGCGCGGTCTACGGCACCTGGGCTTTGCGCACCCTCGGGGCGGAGGAGCGGGCGCGCTACTTCCGGCCGGGCCCGCGGGAGGGCACCTTCGCGCTGCGATCGGAATTCCGCGGGCTCGCCCGGTTCGAGCCGCAGAACCTGATGAGCCTCATCGACGGCACCGCCTCCCTGGCGCTGACCGATTACGACCTCATCCTGTGCCGCAACGTCCTGATCTACTTCCACCCGGACGTGGTGCAGGCCCTGGTGCGGGCGCTGGCGCAACGCCTGCGGCCCGGGGGCTGGCTGCTGCTGGGACATGCCGAGCCGAACCCGGCCTTCGCGGAGTTCCTGGAGCCCGTCTCCCTGCCGGGCACCGCCGCCTATCGCCGCGCGGAGGACGGCGCGATACCGGACGAGAGCCCGCCGCCGGCGCTGCCGGAGCCGATCCCGGACTGGGCGCCGCTCCTGCCCCCGGCCCTGCCGGTCCCCGATTCGCCGTTCCCCCCCGAGGTGCTCGTTCACCCCGAGGCGCACTTTCACCCCGAGGCGCCCCTTCGCGCGAAGGCGCCTCCTCCGCGGCCCGGCCCGGCGAAGCC
>JAEWKL010000763.1 GCA_023386115.1 Pseudomonadota bacterium | reverse complement strand
GGTCCGGGTGCCGGGGGACCTCCACACGGCCGCCGAGATGCTGTCCTGCGGCGAGGCCAGCGCTCCGGCGCTCGCGGTCTTGCGGCGCCATGGCGTCCGGGTCGCGACCGTGACCGAGGCCGCGCTGATGGATGCCCCGCAGGTTCTCGCCGAGGCGGGCGGCCCCGCGACGACGCCCTCCGGCGCCGCGGGCCTCGCCGGTGCCCTGGCGATCCTCGCCGATCCGGCCCGGGCGGCGGAGTTCCATCTCGATCGGGATAGCCGTCTCCTCGTCCTCGTCACGGAGGGCGCGTTGCCGGACGATGAGGCGAAGGAGCCGCGATGACGATCGATTCCACCCACTCGCCCACCTTCTCGCAGGACGTGGTCGCTTGGCGGCGCGACCTGCACGCCCATCCCGAATTCGGCTTCGAGGAGCGACGCACGAGTGCCTTCGTGGCGGCAAAGCTGCGGGACTTCGGCCTCGACGAGGTCGTCGAGGGGGTTGGCGGGACGGGCGTCGTCGGCACGCTCCGGCGCGGCAGCGGCAAACGGTCGATCGCGCTGCGCGCCGACATGGACGCCTTGCGCATCCCCGAGCAAGGTGCGCACCCCCACCGCTCGCGCAACCCAGGCACCATGCATGCCTGCGGCCATGACGGCCACACGGCGATGCTGCTCGCCGCCGCCCGGCAGCTCGCCACGGATGGCGGCTTCGACGGCACGGTGCGCTTCCTGTTCCAGCCCGCCGAGGAATGGGGCCGCGGCGCCCTCGCGATGCTCGAGGACGGGCTGATGGAGCGGTTCCCCTTCGACGAGATCCACGGTCTTCACAACCTGCCGGGTCTCGGGCTCGGCCGCCTCGAGACGCGTCCCGGCCCGATCATGTCGGCGGAGGACAATTTCGAGATCGTCCTGCGGGGCGTCGGCGGTCACGCCGCCCGGCCGCATGCGGCCAACGAGGTGCTGGTCGCGGCCTGCGCCATCGTCATGAGCCTCCAGACCATCGTGTCGCGCCGCCTCGATCCGACCGAGATCGGGGTCGTCTCGGTGACGGAGCTGATCACCGACGGCACCCGCAACGCCCTGCCGGGTCAGGCGCGCATCCTCGGCGACGCGCGCAGCTTCCGGCCGGAGGTCAGCGCGGGAATCGAGCGGCAGATGCGGCTGGTCGCGGAGGGCACCGCCCGGGCCTACGGCGTCGCGGCCGAGGTCGCCTATACCCGCGAGTTCGTGCCCCTCCTCAACGATCCCGCCCTGACGGAGGAGGCCCTGGCCGCCGCCGCCGCGGCGCTCGGGGCGAAAGCCGTCGCCGTCGCGCGGGCGCCGATGACCGGATCGGAGGATTTTGCCCGCTTCCTCGCCCATGTGCCCGGCTGCTTCGTCTTCCTCGGCAACGGCGAGGAGTCGGCGCCGCTCCACAACCCGGCCTACGATTTCGACGATGCCGCCCTGCCCTTTGGTGTGGCCTACCACGTCGCCCTCGTCCGCCGCCGCCTGCCCGCTTCTCCTTGAGGCCGCGATGCTCTCGATCGACGCCGCCCGCTTCCTCGGCCGCCTCGCCGCCCTCGCCGAGATCGGCCGCGACGGGCAGGGCCGCCTGACCCGCCTCGCCGCCTCGGACGCGGACCGGGCCGGGCGCGACCTCGTCGCGGGCTGGATGCGCGAGGCCGGGCTCGACCTGCGGGTCGACCGGATCGGCAACCTGATCGGCCTGTGGGATCCGGCCGGCACCGGCTCAGGCCCCGTGATGATGGGCTCCCACATCGACACGGTGATCGATGCGGGAGCCTATGACGGCTGTACCGGGGTGCTCGCCGGGCTCGCGGTGATCGAAGCCCTGCGCGCGGCGGGCGAGGTCCCGCCGCGTCCCCTGGCGCTCGCCGCCTTCACCAACGAGGAGGGCGTGCGCTATGCCCCCGACATGCTGGGCTCGCTGGTCCATGCCGGCGGCCTCTCCGTCGAGGCGGCGCTCGCGACCGTGGGCATCGACGGCACGGTGCTCGGCGAGGAGCTGGCCCGGATCGGCTATGCCGGCCCCGAGGCGCCGGGGACCTTGCGGCCCCACGCCTATGTCGAGCTCCATGTCGAGCAGGGCCCGGTGCTGGAGCGGGAGGGCGTCGCGATCGGCGCGGTCGAGGACCTCCAGGGCATTTCCTGGCAGGAGGTCACGATCGAGGGTGCGGCGAACCATGCCGGCACCACGCCGATGGCCATGCGCCGCGATGCCGGCGTCGCCGCGGCGCTCCTGGTGGCGTGGCTGCGCGAGCGCGCGAGAGCCGGCAACGGCCGCAGCGTCGCCACGGTCGGACGCCTGCGCCTGGAGCCCGACGCGATCAACGTCATCCCGGCCCGCGCCGTTCTCACCATCGACCTGCGCGATCCGGATGCCGGGCGCCTCGCCGCCTTCGAGGCCGATCTGGCGCAAACGCTCGACGATCTAGCGCACGCCGAGGCCGTGACCGTGACGGTCCGGCGGCTGGCCCGCTTCGACCCGGTGACCTTCGATCCCGGCCTGGTCCGGACGATCGAGGCGGCGGCGCGGGCCCGTGGCCTGTCGGTCCGGCGCATGACCTCGGGGGCCGGCCACGACGCCCAGATGATGGCCCGGCTCTGCCCCGCCGCGATGATCTTCGTGCCGAGCCTCGGGGGCATCAGCCACAATCCGGCCGAGCGCACCGACGATGTCGACCTCGTGGCGGGCGCCAACGTGCTGCTCGACGTGGTGCGGAGCTTGAGCGGCGCCTGAAGCATCGGCGGACGACGCTGCGCGCCAGGGGGAAGACGCTTACGCGTCTTCCCGCAGCGCCTCCGCCACCCGGGCCTCCAGGATGTCGGGCCGGCGCAGGATCAGCGCGCCGCGGGTGCGGTCGACGAGGCCTTCCTGGGCCATCACGGTGAATTCCCGTGTCACCTGCTCGCGGCGGCAGCCGATGCGGGCGGCGAGCACGTGGTGGTAGGGCGGTGGGCTCACCGCGCGCTCGCCGTCGGTGCCGGGCCGGGGCGCGGAGAGGCGCAAGAGCTCGGCGTAGAGGCGGTGGCGCAGGTCGAGGACCGCGTGCTCCATCAGCCGGGCGTTGAGCATCCGCACCCGCTTGGCGAGGAGCCGCAGCAGCTTATCGGCGATCGGGGGCGCGGCGAAGACGATCTCGCGGAAGACCGCCGCCGGCACCACGCAGAGCTCGCCCCGGGTGAGCGCCGTGACGTTGGCCGAGCGGCTGACCCCATCGATGGCGGCGAGTTCGCCGAAGAACTCCCCGGCCCGCATCTCGCCCAGGATCACCTCCTTGCCCGATTGCGTCCGGTTGAGGATCCGCACCTCGCCGGCGGCCAGAAGGTAGACGTCGGTCGAGGCGTCGTCGAAGTCGACCAGGATCTCGTTGGCGTCGAACCGGCGCCAGATGCAGCGCGATTCGTACGAGATCAGGTCGATGCCCGCGTCCTTGAAGAAGGGAAACCCTGCGAGCCGACCCATCTGCTGCCCTCGACCCCGCGCAAGCGGTGCTGCCAACCCAAAATCCCGCCCGCGCGTTCTTAGCCCGGCGCGGCCCCGCTCGCCAGGGTGCGACAGGGCTTGCACCCGGCCATGGGCCGGTCGGCCCGCGATTTTCTCGGGTTTTACGCCTTCACGATCGTCGCACCTGTTAGTCCATGCCGCGCCATGACGTTGCGGGTGTCGACCACCAGCCGCGCATGACTCGCCACCAGGGCGTAATCGACGCCGTCATGGTCGGTGGCGATCAGCACCGCGTCGACGGCCCGCAGGGTCTCGGGCGTCAGGGGCTCCGAACGCCGCCCGGCGAGGTCCGGATGCTCCCGGGTCGCCGGCAGGACCGGCACCAAGGGATCGTGGTAGAGTGCGACCGCACCGCGCGCCTCGATCAGCCTCATCAGCTTCAGGGCCGGGCTCTCGCGGGTATCCTCGACGTTGCGCTTGTATGCGAGCCCCAGCACCAGCACCCGGGCATTCGAGAAGGCGCGGCCGGTGCGGTCGACGGCGGCCGCCAGGCGCTCGACCACGTGGTAGGGCATGCGGGTGTTGACCTCGCCGGCCAGTTCCACGAAGCGCGCCGGCACGTCGAATTCCCGCGCCTTCCAGGCGAGGTAGAACGGGTCGATCGGGATGCAGTGGCCCCCGAGACCCGGCCCGGGCTGGAACGGCATGAAGCCGAAGGGCTTGGTGGCCGCGGCCTGGATCACCTCCCACACGTCGATGCCCATCGCATCGTAGACGAGCTTCAATTCGTTCACGAGGGCGATGTTGACCGACCGGAAGATGTTTTCCGTGAGCTTCACCGCCTCCGCGGCGGCGGCGGAGGAGACCGGCACGGTGCGCACCACCAGCGCCCCGTAGAGCGCTTCCGCGAGCGTGCGGGCGGCGGCATCGTCCGCCCCCACCACCTTGGGGATGCGGGCGGTGTCGAACTCGCCGTTGCCCGGGTCCTCGCGCTCCGGCGAGTAGGCGAGGAAGAAGTCGGTGCCTGAGCGCAGGCCGCCGGCCTCCAGGATCGGCCGCATCACCTCTTCGGTGGTGCCCGGATAGGTGGTCGATTCGAGCACCACGAGCTGACTTGGCCGCAACGCCGCGGCGATGGCCCGCGCCGTGGCCTCGACATAGGACAGGTCGGGCTCGCGGTGGCGGGTGAGCGGCGTCGGCACGCAGATCAGCACCGCGTCGGGCTCGGCGAGCCGCGCCATATCGCCGGTCGCCGCGAAGGTGCCCGCCGCCAGCGCCGGCCCCAGGGCCTCGCCCGGGATGTGGTGGAACGCCCCCTCGCCCCGGTTCAAGGCCGCGACCCGGCTGGGATCGACGTCGAAGCCGAGCACCGAGAAACCGGCCCGGAGCGCGGCGAGGGCCAGCGGCAGCCCGACATAGCCGAGGCCGACGATGCCGATCAGCGCCCGGCGCTCGGCGAGGAGCCGGCCAAGGATCTCCGAAGGGAGCGTCTCGGAGGGGGACGTCATCGCGGGTCCGGGCTCGGCTGTCATGGCTCCGCTTACACGGTGCGGGGACCCGCGCTGTCAACACGCGCTGTCCCGCTTCCCCGCCCCTTGCCTCCCGCGCCCGCCGCCCCCACAACGCCGCCATGCTCCGCGTGAACGACCTCACCTACCGGATCGGCGACCGCCTGATCCTCGACCAAGCCGGCTTCGCCCTGCCCGAACGGGCGCGGGTCGGGATCGTCGGCCGCAACGGCGCCGGCAAGACCACCCTGTTCCGCATCATCCAGGGCGAGATCCCCACGGAGGGCGGCACGATCGGGCTGCCGAAGGGCACGCGGATCGGCGGCGTGGCGCAGGAGGCGCCGGCCGGGCCCGAGACCCTGCACGCGGTGGTGCTCGCCGCCGATACCGAGCGGGCGCGGCTGCTGGCGGAGGCCGAGACCGCCGACGGCTTGCGCCGGGCCGAGATCGAGACGCGGCTGGTCGACATCGACGCCCACTCGGCGCCGGCCCGGGCCGCCGCGCTCCTGCACGGCCTCGGCTTCGACGCCGAGGCGCAAGGCAGGCCCTGCTCCGACTTCTCCGGCGGCTGGCGGATGCGGGTGGCGCTCGCCGCCGTGCTGTTCTCCGAGCCGGACCTGCTCCTCCTCGACGAGCCGACCAACTACCTCGACATCGAGGGCACGCTCTGGCTCTACGACTATCTCGAGCGCTATCCCCGCACCGCGCTGATCATCAGCCACGACCGCGACCTGCTCGACACCTCGGTCGACCACATCCTCCACCTCGACCGCGGCAAGCTCACGCTCTATCGCGGCGGCTACACCTCCTTCGCCCGCCAGCTCGCCGAGAAGCGCATGCTCCAGGCCAAGGCCCGGGTGAAGCAGGAGGCCGAGCGCGCCCATCTCCAGAGCTTCGTCGACCGCTTCAAGGCCAAGGCGACCAAGGCACGGCAGGCACAGTCGCGGATGAAGCGGCTCGCCAAGATGGAGCCGATCGCGGCGCTCATCGAGGACGACGTGCCGGTGATCCACCTGCCGAGCCCGGAGCGCGCCCTCTCGCCGCCCCTCGTCGCGATGGAGCGGGTCCAGGCCGGCTATCCCGATCGCACGGTGCTGACGGGCCTCAACCTCACGCTCGCCCCCGACGACCGGGTGGCCCTGCTCGGAGCCAACGGCAACGGCAAGTCGACCTTCTGCAAGCTCATCGGCGGGCGGCTCGAGCCCCTCTCGGGCGAGGTGCGGCGCTGGGGCAAGATGAACGTCGCCTATTTCGCCCAGCACCAGCTCGACGAATTGCGGCCGGCCGAGAGCGCCTACGCGCATGTCCGCGACCTGATGCCGGACGTGCCGGAGGCGCGTGCAAGGGCCGCCGCCGCCCGCCTCGGATTCCCCGGCCACAAGGCCGATACGCCGGTGTCGCAGCTCTCCGGCGGCGAGAAGGCGCGGCTGCTCATGGGCCTCGCCGCCTTCAGCGGCCCGCACCTCCTGATCCTCGACGAGCCGACCAACCACCTCGACATCGAGAGCCGCCAGGCGCTGGTCGAGGCGATCAACGACTACGAGGGCGCGGTGATCCTGGTGAGCCACGACCGCTTCCTGGTCGAGGCCTGCGCCGACCGGCTCTGGCTCGTCCGCAACGGGACCGTGAAGCCCTTCGACGGCGACATGGACGATTACCGCCGCCTGGTGCTCGCCGGCCCGGAGACGGAGTCTGCGAAGACCCAGGACTCCACCGGCGGCGCCAAGGCGGTGGAGCGCCGCTCCAATGCCGAGCGCCGGGCGGCCTTGGCGCCTTTGCGCCGCAAGCTCGAGGCGGTGGAGGCGCGGATGGCGAAGCTCTCCGCCGCCATCGCCAAGATCGACGCGGCGCTCGCCGACGGCACCGCCTTCCGCACCGACGCCGCCAAGGCCGGCGAGCTCGCCCGCATGCGGGCGGAGGCCGCGTCGGCCTTGAGCGCTGCCGAGGAGGAGTGGCTGATGGTGAGCGGGGAGCTGGAGGCGGACGGATGACGGGCGCCAGAAGCACGGCCGGCTAGGCGGCGCAAGCCGGGGCGCTGGTCTCGCGCGCGACGAGGGGATCGCCTTCGCGGACGTCCATGCCCCGATCCTGCCCGCGCCGCCGGCCCGGCGTGACGACGTGGGTGACGTGGGATCGCGTCGCTTTCGTGAAGGACGGCCCCCGTGCGGGCATTCCGGGGCTTCACGCGCCTGAGACGATCGCCTAGGGCGGGGGCCGTGTCTTCGTTTCCGGCCCGAGCCCCATGACCACCCCCTCCTACGTCCTCTCCCTCTCCTGCACCAATGTCCCGGGGATCGTGGCCGGCGTGTCGGCCTACCTGTTCGAGGCCGGCTGCAACATCCTCGACGCGCAGCAATTCGACGACGTCGAGACCGGCCGCTTCTTCATGCGGATCGTGTTCAACCCCGTGCGGGGCGAGCCGGGACGGGACGCCCTGGCCGCCGGCTTCGAGGCGGTGGCGCAGCGCTTTCGCATGGACTGGACCCTGCGCGACCGGGCCGAAAGACGGCGCGTGATGATCCTCGTCTCGCGCTTCGACCACTGCCTCAACGACCTCCTCTATCGCCGGCGCATCGGCGAGCTGGCGATGGACATCTGTGCGGTGGTGTCGAACTACCCGCGGGAGATCTACGGCGCGGCCGACCTCGCCGGGGTGCCGTTCCACCACCTGCCGATCACCCCCGACACCAAGCCGCAGCAGGAAGCCGCCCTGTGGCGGCTCGTCGAGGAGACCGGCGCCGAGCTGGTGGTGCTCGCCCGCTACATGCAGATCCTGTCGGACGACCTCTCGCACAAGCTCTCGGGGCGCTGCATCAACATCCACCACTCGTTCCTGCCGGGCTTCAAGGGGGCGAAGCCCTACCACCAGGCGCACGAGCGCGGCGTGAAGCTGATCGGCGCCACCTCGCACCTCGTCACCGGCGACCTCGACGAGGGGCCGATCATCGAGCAGGACGTCGAGCGCATCTCGCACCGCGATACCCCCGACGACCTCGTGCGCAAGGGCCGCGACATCGAGCGCCGGGTGCTTGCCCGCGCCGTGCGCTACGTGCTGGAGGACCGCGTGATCGCCAACGGCCGCAAGACCGTGGTGTTCACCGATTGAGGCCGGCGACCGGGCCGCTCGCGACGGCCCGGTTGGCCTCTCCCCGGCCGGCGGGGTAAGCCAGTCCCGATCCGCGCGGGCGGCCCGCGCGACGACCCGGAGTTCCGAGAAGCCATGTCCGACCTCACCCTCGACGCCGCCTCGACCATCGTGACCGCTTCCCTCAAGGCCGGCCGCGAACTCGGGCTGAAGCCCCTGGCGGTGGTGGTGCTGGACGCCCGCGGCGCCCTCAAGGCGGCCTCCGTCGAGGACGGCACCAGCCTCAAGCGCGCCGAGATCGCCACCGGCAAGGCCAACGGCGCTCTCGCGCTCGGCATCGGCTCGCGCGCCATCGCCAAGCGGGCCGAGGAGCAGGCCTATTTCGTCGCCGCCGTGACCCATGTGGCGGGCCCGGCCGGCCTGATCCCGGTGCCGGGCGGCGTGCTGATCAAGCGCGACGGCACGCTCCTCGGCTCCGTCGGCATCTCGGGCGATACCTCGGACAACGACGAGAAGGCGGCGCTCGCCGGGATCGCGGCCGCCGGGCTCCAGGCCGAGACCGGCGCCTGAGACCGGCGATGCGGCGCTGCGACCTCCTCGCG
>JAEWKL010000750.1 GCA_023386115.1 Pseudomonadota bacterium | reverse complement strand
CCCCCCCCCGGCGGGCCCCCCGGGCCCCCGGCGCGGGCCCCGGGGGGCACCGGACCAAGGAGAGAGCCATAGCCACGGAAGCGGGACCGCGACGGTCCCCTTCCACGCAGATCATTCTCCCTGCGGGAGAGGGTTCCACGCTCATTGTTGATGTCGGCGGGATCGCCCGTCAGCGCTGACGCTGCAGCTCGCGCTCGCGATGCCGCAGGCGCAGCAACAGGTCGACCTGATCGAGGGGGATGGGTTGACGGTCCACCGTGCGTTCGTAGAGCGATCGCAACGTCCGACCGAGCCGATGCTGCGCCTCGACGCAGATGGCCGGCAGGACCGGATCCTGGACGGTCTCCCGGGACGCACTCACTTCCTGCTTCATGGGACCACCGGCCCTGTGCCATTGCACGGGTCCGAGGGAAGGCTGACCCGTGCCGAGATGAAGCAGTCTCACCGGCCATGGTAAACAAAGCGTTAAAATTTGTCCTTTGTTCACCATACCGGAGGCGCTGACCGACATCTCGCGAATCACCCCGGGAGCTTAACCATACAACAACGTTTGCCGCGAGGCGTTATGCCTTCGGGCAGAGCCGCGCGTCAGGCCGACGCCGCCTGGAGCAACCGGGCCGCGGCGGCCCGGGCCTCCTCGGTCACCGTCGCGCCGGCCAGCATGCGGGCGATCTCCTCCTGGCGCGGCACCGCCGCGAGGGGCTTCACCCGGGTGGCGACCCGGTCGGAGCCCTTCACCGCCTCCTTGGCGATCAGGAAATGCGTCGAGGCGCGGGCGGCGACCTGCGGCGCATGGGTCACCGCGACGGTCTGGACCCGGGCCGAGAGCCGGGCGAGGCGGGCGCCGATCGCGTCCGCCACCGCACCGCCGACGCCGGTGTCGATCTCGTCGAAGATCAGCGTCGGGGCCGACCCCTTGTCGGCCAGCACGACCTTGAGGGCGAGCATGAACCGCGACAGCTCGCCGCCTGACGCCACCTTCATCATCGGGCCGGGCCGGGTCCCCGGATTGGTCTGGGCCCAGAACTCGACCCGGTCGAGGCCGGCCGGATCGCGGGCCTCCGGATCGGTGGCGATCTCGGTGATGAAGCGGGCGCGCTCCAGCTTCAGCGGCGGCAATTCGGCCTGCACCGCCTTGTCGAGGGCGGCCGCGGCCTTGCGCCGTCCCTTGCTCAGGGCCTCGGCCTTCTCGAGATAGGCCGCGTCGGCGCTGGCGAGATCGGCCTCCAGCTTGCCGAGCGCCTCCTCGCCGGCATCGATCACGGCGACGTCGCCCTCATAGCGCTCGCGCAAGGCCGCGAGATCGTCGACCGCGACATTGTACTTTCGTGCCGCGGCGCGCAGGCCGAACAGGCGCTCCTCGACCCGCTCCAGCTCGCGCGGATCGAACTCCGCCGCCTGCAGGGCGTCCTCCAGGCTGGTGCGGGCCTCGTCGAGGGCGACGAGGGCATTGTCGAGGGCATTGATGCTGGGCTCGACGAGGCCCGGCGCCTGCGCCGCCCGCCGCTCGAGCTTGCGGAGTGCCGCCGAGAGATGGGCCGTGGGCGAGCCCTGGCCGGCGACGGCGTCGAGAGCCTCGTTGAGCTCGCGAGCGACCTTCTCGCCCTGCTGCATCAGGGTGCGGCGCTCGGCGAGCTCGGTCTCCTCGCCGGGCTTGGGATCGAGGGCGGCCAGCTCCTCGACGGCGTGGCGCAGGAAATCGACCTCCTTGCGGGCGGCCTCGACCCGGGCGCGATGCTCGTTGAGCGCGGTGCGGGCCTGGCGCACCCGGCGCGCGCTGTCCGCTACCGCGGCCTGGCGGGCACTCAACCCCCCGAAGGCGTCGAGGATCGCCCGGTGCGTGGTCGAGTCCGAGAGCGCCCGGTCGTCGTGCTGGCCGTGGATCTCGACGAGAGCCGTCCCGATGGCGCGCAGGACCTGCACGCCGACCGGCTGGTCGTTGACGAAGGCACGGGTGCGACCGTCCGCGACCTGGACCCGGCGCAGGATCAGGTCGCCCTCGGTGTCGATCTCGGCGGCCGCCGCGAGGGCCCGGGCCGGATGGTCGGCAGGGACGTCGAACACCGCCGTGACCTGGCCTTGTGCCTCGCCCTGGCGCACCAGGCGCCCGTCGCCGCGCCCGCCCAGCGCCAGGGTGAAGGCATCGAGGAGGATCGACTTGCCGGCGCCGGTCTCCCCGGTCAGGACGCGCAGGCCTTCGCGAAAGTTCAGCTCGAGCTTATCGATCAGGACGATGTCGCGGATCGCGAGCTGAACCAGCATGCCACCCTTGCCGGGACGTGAGAAGGAAGAGACGTGGAGGAGGAAATCGGGCGGGTATCTACAGCCGAACGGGCCGCGGCGCGAGTGCGCGCCACGGCCGCATGCCTGGCTCCGCGCCGCGAGGCCCTTACTGCGCCTCGGCGGTGCGCGTGTCCATCCCGATCACGCCGCGGAACGCCTTGCTGATCCAGGACGCCTTCTCCTCGCGCGGCTGGAGGCCGCCGCTCTGGAGCAGGTTGTAGGCATCCTTGTACCAGGGCGAGTCGGGGAAGTTGTGGCCGAGCACCGCCGCCGCGGTCTGCGCCTCGCCGGCGATGCCGAGCGCCATGTAGGCCTCGGCCAGGCGCTCCAGCGCCTCCTCGACATGGCGGGTGGTCTGGTACTTGCTCACCACATCGCGAAACCGGTTGATCGCCGCCGGAAAGTTGCGCCGCTCGAGGTAATAGCGGCCGATCTCCATCTCCTTGCCGGCGAGCTGGTCGCGGGTGATCTGGATCTTGGCCTTCGCGTCGGCGGCGTATTCCGAGGTCGGGTATTTCTGCACCAGCTCGGTGAGCGCCACGAGCGCCTTCTCGGAGCGGTCCTGGTCGCGGGTCACGTCCGGGATCTGCTTGTAGTGCGACATCGCCAGCAGGTACTGGGCGTAGGCCGCATCCTTCGAGCCGGGATGACGCTGCAGGTAGCGCTTCGACGCGGTGATCGCATCCTCGTAGCGGCCGCCCTCGTAGTTCGAGTAGGCGGTCATCAGCACCGCTTTCCGAGACCAGTCGGAATAGGCGTACTGCTTGTCGAGGTCTTCGAACTTCTTCGTCGCGCCCTCGTAGTCGCGATCCTCGAGCTTGCCGAGTCCCTGGCTGTAGAGCTTGTCAGCCGGAACGTCGGGAACGATCTCGGTCTTGTACTTCTCGTTCGCGAACGGATTGATGGAGTCGATCGCGTCGCAACCGGCGAGCCCCAGGCCGCACGCCGCGACCAGCATGGTCCGCAGAACGGTCACCTTCGCGTCGCGAAGCGGGTGGGCGAACGGCATTCGGGTTCTTCCCCAAGCAGGCGGCCTTGCATGGCCGCTGATCCACGAGCCCCTTAGCCCAGGCCGGCGGGCTGCGCCAAGCCCGTGACGGCCACTGCACAGGGGCAGGTGGCCATCGGTCAGGAACCTCTTAACCCTGCGGGACGAATGGGGCGCCAAGACGGCGCGAGGCGGTGGAGGTTCCGTCCGTCGCCATGAGGTGGCGACGAAATCATCCGCATGTGGCCCCGCTGCAACGCGCGGGCCGGGCGGGCTTCAGAGCTCGGGCGCGTAGACCGCGGCACCGAGGCCGACGCCGAACTCGGCGAAGACCGGCTCGCGCCGGGACGCAGCCCCCTCGACGATGGCGTAGTTGGACCGGTCGGCGAAGAGCTCGCCGAGGACCGCGCAGTTGAGGCCGTGGCCGCCGCAGAAGGACTGGTAGGCGCCGAGGATCGGCAGGCCGGCGAGCGCCAGGTCGCCGACGGCGTCGAGGATCTTGTGGCGGACGAACTCATCCGGGTAGCGCAGGCCTTCCGGATTGACCACACCGCCATCCCCGACCGCGACGGTGTTCTCGAGCGAGGCGCCCAGGGCGAAGCCGGCCTTCCAGTAGCGCTCGACGTCGCGCATCATCCCGAAAGTGCGGGCGCGGGCGATCTCGCGGCGATAGGCGGCGGGGGTGAGGGTCAGCGCCTTGCGGCTGCGGCCGATCACCGGGCTCTCGAAATCGATCTCGACGTCGAGGTGGAAGCCGCGCTCGAACGGGCGCAGCTCGGAATAGGCACGGCCCTTCTCGGTCCGGACGGCCTTGAGCACCTTGATGAAGCGGCGGGGCGTGCCGCAGGAGGTGGTGCCGACCGTCTCGATCGCCGTCACGAAGGGGCCGGCGCTGCCGTCGAGGATCGGCATCTCGGGCCCGTCGATCTCGACGAGGCAGTTGTCGATGCCGAGCCCGTAGAGGGCGGACATCAGGTGCTCGATGGTGGCGACGGCGCCGGTCTCGCGGCTGCCGATGACGGTGCAGAGCTCGGTGGCGCTGACCTGGGCGTATTGCGCCTGGATCAGGCGGTCGCGGCCGTTCGCGAGGCCGGTGCGCAGGAAGGCGATGCCGTGATGCGCCTCCGCGGGATGGAGCGTGATCGAGACGGGGTTCCCGGAATGGACGCCGATGCCCGAAAGGCTCGCGGCGGAGCGTAGGGTCGTTTGCTGACTTGTTCTCATTACCTCAGCCCTCGGCCGCGACTCACCAGCGTGTCCTGTTTCCAGGCCCACGTTCGAGGCGATCCGTCCGTTGCTTGAAGCCCCTGTGGGTGTCAGTGCCGGCGGTCCTGCGCGGCCTTCGCCCTTGTGCGTAGGACACCTATAGTCGCGCTCGAAAGCACGGCCAAATCACGGATTCTTACGCTCTGTAACAGCCCGGCGGGTCCGCTACGGTCCCAAAAAGCCGTTTTAGATCAAAAACTTGAACAACGCGTAAACCCCGAGGCCGGGTGGCCTCGGGGTGTGTCTTTTAGGCTGCACCGGCGCCTTCCGTGGCGGGATCGTGGCATCCGCCTCGGGGCCGGGGCTTCGCCT
>JAEWKL010000722.1 GCA_023386115.1 Pseudomonadota bacterium | reverse complement strand
CCCCCCCCCGGGCCCGCACCACCCGGGACTACTCCGCCGCCGCCGCCGGCAGCGGCGCCGGCTCCTCGCCCAGCCATACGCCCAAAGCGGCCCGTGCCCGATCGGTCATCGCCCGCTTCTTGGCCTGCGCCTTCTCGGTGCCCCGCAGGCGCTTGCCGTCCGGGGCCTTTGGCGCCCGGTCGAGGGGCGGAAAGAGGCCGAAATTGACGTTCATCGGCTGGAACGAGCGCGGCGCACCCTCATCCTCCGCAGAGACGTGCCCACCGGTGATGTGGCCGATCAGCGCTCCCAGCGCGGTCGTGACGGGCAGCGGCTCCAGCGAGCGGCCCTGCCGCTCGGCGGCGGCGAAGCGGCCGGCCATCAGGCCGATCGCGGCGCTCTCGACATAGCCCTCGCAGCCGGTGATCTGCCCGGCGAAGCGCAGGCGCGGCGCGGCCTTCAGGCGCAGGCTGGCGTCGAGGAGGCGCGGGCTGTCGAGATAGGTATTGCGGTGAAGGCCGCCGAGACGGGCGAACTCGGCATTCTCCAGGCCCGGGATGGTGCGGAAGATCCGCACCTGTTCGGCGTGGCGCAGCTTCGTCTGGAAACCGACCATATTGTAGAGCGTGGCCAGAGCGTTGTCCTGGCGCAGCTGCACGATGGCATAGGCCTTGACGCTCGGGTTGTGCGGGTTGGTCAGGCCGACGGGCTTCATCGGCCCGTGGCGCAGGGTTTCTGGACCGCGCTCGGCCATCACCTCGATCGGCAGGCAGCCGTCGAAATAGGGGGTCGAGGCCTCCCACTCCTTGAACGAGGTCTTGTCGCCCTCGACGAGGGCCGTGATGAAGGCCGCGTATTGCTCGCGGTCGAGGGGGCAGTTGATGTAGTCGGCCCCGGTGCCGCCCGGTCCCGCCTTGTCGTAGCGGGACTGGAACCAGGCCTTGCCCATGTCGATCGAGTCGCGGTGCACGAGCGGCGCGATGGCGTCGAAGAAGGCGAGCGACGCGGCGCCGGTGAGGCCGCGGATGCCCTCGGCGAGGCCGGGCGCGGTGAGTGGGCCGGTGGCCACGATCACGCTGTCCCAGCTGGCGGGCGGCAGGCCGTCGATCTCCTCGCGGGCGATTCCGACGTTCGGATGCGCCTCCAGCGCCGCTGTCACGGCTTGGCTGAACCCCTCGCGGTCGACGGCGAGCGCGCCGCCGGCCGGCACCTGGTGGGCGTCGCCGCAGCGCATGATCAGCGAGCCGAGGCGGCGCATCTCCTGATGCAGCAGCCCGACGGCGTTGAGCTCCGCATCGTCGGAGCGGAACGAATTCGAGCAGACGAGCTCGGCGAGACCGTCGGTCTGGTGCGCCTCGGTGCCGCGCAGGGGCCGCATCTCGTGCAGCACCACGGGAAGGCCCGCCTCGGCGATCTGCCAGGCCGCTTCCGAGCCGGCGAGGCCGCCGCCGACGACGTGAATGGGGTTTGATCCGGACATGACGCGGCATATCGGATCGAGCGCCGTCGATGCAACATCGACGGATCCGTGCAGGGGGCCGGACATGCGAACGCCCGCCGAGAGGGGCGGGCGCGCGAGACGATGGTTAGCCCGAAGGCCGTCTATCGACTTGGGGTACTCGGTACGCAGGTACTTGGTACTCTGGAGACCGCTTACGCGACCGAGCGGGCGATGCCCTGGATCTCGAAGCGGCTGATGCCGAGATCGTCGAGCTCGCGGTCGGACAGACGCGACAGCTCGTGCACGGTCTCACGGTAACGGAGGTACGAGCGGATCTTGCTGAGGATGAGGGAGACGAACATCGGATTTGACCTCTTGGCGGGCAGCCGGTGCGAACCGTTTCGGCACCGCCTGCCTGCTTCTGTTGCAACGCACCATATGGGAAATGGCTTCGCTGGTGGGAGGCTGAGTCGCGTAAGCCAGCTATGCACGCCTCACATGCAGCGCGCAGGGAATCGTCAACCATCCCCCGTGCCTGTCGATTTGGCAGCACTCTGGCGCATGAATCGCAGGGATTCCGGGTGTTTAGGCACTATGCTGCACACGCGAAGGGCGACAGTGCGGAACGCCCCGTCAGGGTGATGCGGAGCGGGCGAACGCAGGGAGGCGGCAGCCGGTGCCGACCCGGTGTGCAGTGCCGCGTCGGGTGTTTCCGATGCCGCGTCCTGAGGCTTGGACGGGGCTTGGTGACGCGCGGACGATCTCCTCTCCCCTCAGGGGCAGGGCTGTCCGGGGACGGGCAGAGCGCGGGTTCCCCCCATCCCCAGGCGGTCCCGGGCTCGCCGAAGATCGCACGTGAGGGCGGTTCGGGTTCGGATGAGGGCGCCACGCGTTGCGCGACGCAGCTCGACGATCCAGGGGCAGCGCGGAAGCCGCGCCGCCGCGTCCTCCGGACGGCCCTGCGGCGCGCCCGCCCGGGACGGCGCGCCCGGGGCCGAGCTCCCGCTCAATGCAGCCGCGGTGACACCAGGAAGGTCGACCGGTCGGCCGAGGCGACGGACAGGCTCAAGGTTCGCCCGTCACGGTGCACCGTCAGCGGCACCGCAATGCCGGCCGGTCCCAGCGCCCAGACGGCGCGCAGGAAGCCCGCGAGGTCGTTCACCTCGGTCCGGCCTACCGCCAGCAGGATGTCGCCGGCGCGCAGGTCGGCGGTTTCGGCCGGAGAACGGGGCGAGAGGCCCATCACCACGACCTGGTCGTCCATCTCGGTGGCGTAGAGGCCGAGCCAGGGGCGGGGCGGGCCGGAGACCCGGCCGAGGGTGGTCAGGTCGTGGAGGATCGGCTTCAGGAGGTCGATCGGTACCGCCATGTTGATGGCACGGCTGTCGCGGCCGCCCTGCTGGAGCTGGAGCGAGCCAATGCCGGTGAGCTCGCCCGCCGGACCGATCAGCGCCGCGCCGCCCCAATGCGGGTGCGAAGGCGCGGTGAAGATCGCGTCGTCGAGGAGGTATTCCCAGTAGCCGGCGAATTCCTGCCGGGCCACCACCTCGGCGGCGACGGCGCGGGAGCGGCCGCCGGCCCCGGCCATCACCAGCCGGTCGCCGACGTGCAGGCCCTCGGCGCTGCCCAGGGCCAAGTGCGGCAGGTCGAGGCGGCCGAGAGCCTGCACCAGGCCGAAGCCGGTGGCGGCGTCGTAGCCGACCACGTGGCCGGGCGCGGTGCGGCCGTCATGGGCCGTCAGCCAGACGCTCTCGGCCTCGGTGATCAGGTAGCCGATGGTGAGCACCAGCCCGTCCTCGCCGACCAGGACGCCGTTGCCGGCCCGCTCGGTACCGAGGATCTCCGCGGTGTAGGCGCCGTCCGGCACCCGCGAGGACAGGGCGACGACGGCGGTCAGGGTCTGGTCGAGGTCGTAGGAATAGGCGGCCGGGCGGGGCTGCACCGCGGAGGGGATCTTCCAGTCGCCGGGCGCCGCCATGATGGCCTCCTGCCGGGGCCTCGAGCGCCCCGTGTCTCGTCTCGTCCGGCGGGGACCGTAAGCCCCGCCCGCTCGCTCCCGTTATAGGTCGCGGAGCCGGACCCGACAGGCATCGCGTGCGCATATGAAAACGCCCGGCTCGCGGAGCCGGGCGGGAGAGGAGGGGTCTCTTGACGGATCTCCGATGAACGCTTGCCTGGGTGTCTCGCCTGGGTGTCTCGGACGCTGCGCCTCAGTACTTGCGCACGAGGGGAACCGGCGCCGGCTCGGCGGCGGCCGCGACGGTGTAGAGCGGGGCGATGACGCGGAACCAGCCCTCGGTCGAGTAGGCCTCGCGGTTGGTCGGCAGGCCGGTGACCGGCGAGATCTGGCGGGCCGAGGTGGCGACGTCGCGGGCCACCCAGGCCTGGACCGAGAACTTGCCGAAATCGTAGCCGACGAGGCCGCCGAGGGCGAAGCGGCCACCGCCGCCACCCGAGACTGTGCCGCAGGTGGAGAAGTTGCCGGCGCAGGGCGTGCCGAGGGGCAGGGGGCCGCGGTTCGGCAGGTTGGTCGTGCCGTAGCCGATGGCGCCGATCTCGAACTTGCCGAACTTCTTGGTCGCCGTCAGATCGAGGTTGAGGGCGTCGGACGGGTACTGGCTGCCGTAGAAGCCCGGGATGCCGTTGCGGCCGCCGAACCGGGCCGGCACGTCGTAGAAATTGTAGGTGAGGTTGGCGGTGACGTTCCAGCCGTCTCCGGTATAGCTGATGCCGAAGCCCTGGCGGTAGGTATTGGAGGCCAGGATCGGCAGGCCGCCGCCGCGGCCGGCATTCAGCTCGTTGAGGTAGACGCCGGACAGGTAGCTGACGCCGACATTGTTGCCGAGATCCCAGGCGAAGATGCCGCCGATGAAGGTGCCGACATTGATGCTGGTGTCGCGGGCGCCGGCAGTTCGGGAGAAGGTGAAGACGGTCGGCGGGGCGATCACCGCCTCGAAGCGCGCACCGAGAACCTTCCAGGGCGTCGACCAGACCAGGACCGGGACGTTGACCGCAGTGTCGGTCGAGGTCGCGTTGGGGCCGTCGGGGCTGCGATAGGTGAAGGTGTCGATCGCGTAGACACCCTCGGGCAGCGGTGCGCCGATCGCGAGGCCGACCTGCTCGCCCGGCACCGTCGTGGTCTGCGCGAAAGCCGTCGTCGCGCTCAGCGACAAGGCAGCCGCCCCCGCGGCCAGCCAATACTTGACCATGAGCCTTCCTTCCCAAGTCCTCATTGGGGCCGGCACGCGCATGATCCAAGCCGATGCTGCACGCTATCGGTGCATGCTTGACTCGGCAGGTCTCGCGGCGTCGGCCCTGCGGCACAGTCTGAACGATCTTATTGTTCCAACAGTCACGCTCGAAATGCCAGTCTTTTGCTCGCCGGCGACGCAAGCGATGCCGGCGCGTTGCGCAAATGACGCATTTTTGACATGCGGAAGCGGATTTGTACTTTGGTGGTACAGGCCGGGAAGGGTGGCAGAAAGATCGACTTGCTGCGCCGCACAGGCCGTCAGGACGGATGTGCGGACAGGATTCGCGGACGATTTTGCGCGAAACTACTCGGCCGCCTGCTTGCTGGAGGCCGGCTTGCGGGTTCGAGGCGCTTTCGGGGCGGCCGGCCGGGCGGCGGGACGCCGGGCCAGGACCTCGCGCAGGAAGCGACCGGTATGGCTCGCCTCGGACGCCGCGATCTCCTCCGGCGTGCCTTGCGCCACGATGGTGCCGCCGCCGTCGCCGCCTTCCGGACCCATGTCGATCACCCAGTCGGCGGTCTTGATGACCTCCAGGTTGTGCTCGATCACCACCACGCTGTTGCCCTGATCGACCAGCTCGTGCAGCACCTCCATCAGCTTGGCGACGTCGTGGAAGTGCAGGCCGGTGGTCGGCTCGTCGAGGATGTAGAGCGTGCGGCCGGTGGCGCGCTTCGACAGCTCCTTGGACAGCTTCACCCGCTGCGCTTCACCGCCCGACAGGGTGGTGGCCTGCTGGCCGACCCGGACGTAGCCGAGGCCGACCCGGGCCAGGGTCTCGAGCTTCTCGCGGATCGCCGGCACCGCCTTGAACAGCTCGGCTGCCTCCTCCACCGTCATGTCGAGCACGTCGGCGATCGAGCGCTCGCGGTACTTCACCTCCAGGGTCTCGCGGTCGTAGCGCTTGCCCTTGCAGACGTCGCAGGTGACGTAGACGTCCGGCAGGAAGTGCATCTCGATCTTGATGACGCCGTCGCCCGAGCAGGCCTCGCAGCGCCCGCCCTTGACGTTGAACGAGAACCGGCCCGGCTGGTAGCCGCGCGCCTTGGCCTCGGGCAGGCCGGCGAACCAGTCGCGGATCGGTGTAAAGGCGCCGATATAGGTGGCGGGATTCGAGCGCGGGGTCCGCCCGATCGGCGACTGATCGATGTCGATGACCTTGTCGAGGTGCTCCAGCCCCTCGATGCGATCGTGGGGCGCGGGATGCTCCAGTGCCCCGTTGAGCTTGCGCGCCACCGCCTTGTAGAGCGTGTCGACGACCAGCGTCGACTTGCCGCCGCCCGAGACGCCGGTGATGCACGTGAAGGTACCGAGCGGGATCTCCGCGGTCACGTCCTTCAGGTTGTTGCCGCGGGCGCCGACGAGGCGCAACATCTGCGGCTCGGGCGCCTCGACCCTGGCAGCCGGGTTCTTCTTCGCCTTCCGGCGCATCTTCGGCACCCGCACCGAGAGGGCGCCGGTGAGATATTTTGCGGTGAGCGAGTTCGGATCGGCCAGGAGTTCGGGCGGCGTGCCTTGCGCCACGATCTGCCCGCCATGGATCCCGGCGCCGGGCCCGACATCGACGACGTAGTCGGCCTGCAGGATCGCGTCCTCGTCGTGCTCGACCACGATCACCGAGTTGCCGAGGTCGCGCAGCCGCTTCAGCGTGCCGAGCAGGCGCTCGTTGTCGCGCTGGTGCAGGCCGATCGAGGGCTCGTCGAGGACATACAGGACGCCGGTGAGCCCCGACCCGATCTGCGAGGCCAGCCGGATGCGCTGGCTCTCGCCACCCGAGAGCGAGCCCGAGCCGCGGGCGAGCGTGAGGTATTCGAGGCCGACATCGACCAGGAAGGTCAGGCGGTCGCGGATCTCCTTGAGGATGCGGGCGGCGATCTCGTTGTGCTTCCGGCTCAGGTGCTCCGGCAGTTCCCCGAACCAGCGATGCGCGTCGCGCACCGAGAGCACCGTGGCGTCGCCGATGTCGAAGCGTGCGATCTTCACCGCCAGGGCCTCGGGCTTCAGTCTCTTGCCCTTGCAGGCCGAGCACGGGGTCTCGGCCATGAACCGGCCGATGTCTTCCCGTGCCGCGTCGCTGTCGGTCTCCTTGTAGCGCCGCTCCAGGTTCGGGATCACGCCCTCGAACGGCTTGGAGACCTCGTAGGCGCGCAGCCCGTCATTGTAGGCGAAGCGGATCTCGTCGCCGTCCGAGCCGTAGAGCACCACCTGGCGGGCGGCCTCGGTGAGCTTGGCCCAGGGCGTGTCGGTGCGGAAGCGGTAGTGCTTCGCCAGGGCCTCCAGGGTCTGGCCGTAATAGGGCGAGGTCGATTTCGCCCAGGGTGCGACGGCGCCGCGCGACAGGCTCAAGGCCTCGTCGGCGATGACGAGCGTCGGGTCGATCCGCATCTCGTGGCCGATGCCGCCGCAGGTCGGGCAGGCGCCGAAGGGATTGTTGAAGGAAAAGAGCCTGGGCTCGATCTCCGGGATCGTGAAGCCGGAGACCGGGCAGGCGAAGCGCGACGAGAAGGTGATGGGTTCGGGGGAAGGCCCGTCCTCGGGCGCGTCCGCGAAGGCCACGACCGCGATGCCGTCGGCCAGCTCCAGGGCGGTCTCGAACGAATCGGCCAGCCGCGAGGCCATGTCGGCCCGCACCACGATCCGGTCGACCACCACGTCGATATCGTGCTTGAGCTTCTTGTCGAGCTTCGGCACGTCGTCGATGGCGTAGTACTCGCCGTCGATGCGCAGGCGCTGAAAACCCTTCTTCTGGAACTCGGCGATCTCCTTGCGGTACTCGCCCTTGCGGCCGCGCACCACCGGCGCCAGCAGGTAGAGCCGGGTCTTCTCGGGCAGCGCCAGCACCCGGTCGACCATCTGGCTGACGGTCTGGCTCTCGATCGGCAGGCCGGTCGCCGGCGAGTACGGGATGCCGACCCGCGCCCACAGGAGGCGCATGTAGTCGTAGATCTCCGTGACGGTGCCGACCGTCGAGCGCGGGTTCTTCGACGTCGTCTTCTGCTCGATCGAGATCGCCGGCGACAACCCGTCGATCTGGTCGACGTCGGGCTTGGCCATCATCTCGAGGAACTGGCGCGCATAGGCCGAGAGCGACTCGACGTAGCGGCGCTGCCCCTCGGCATAGATGGTGTCGAAGGCGAGCGACGACTTGCCGGAGCCGGACAGCCCGGTGAACACCACGAGCTTGTCGCGGGGGATCGTCAGGTCGACGTTCTTCAGGTTGTGCTCGCGGGCGCCCCGCACCGCGATCACGCGGCCCTCCGCGGAACGGTCGAAGAGCTTGTCGAGAGAGGCCATGCAGAGGGGCTCCGGGCCGGGGACGACACGGCCAGGCTTGATGGGACCGGGATCGGCCGGGAGCCCGTGATGGTGGGGGAGCCCATCGACCGTGATGGTGACCAGATGGGGCGCGGGAGCGCCCGAGCCAAGTCTGGTCCCAGGACTAGAACAAACTGCGTACAGGAGCAACCGCGCCGCCGGCCCCGTCGTCAATGCTGGCTCCGGGCCGGCTCAGGACGGAACGCTCAGCGCCAGGATACGGCTGATCTCCGTCAGATTGCGTCCCGATTCCGCCGACCAACGATTGAAGGCGTGCTGGACCAGCACCAAGTCACGCGCACCGTTCGGGGCCCGCGGGACGACGCCTTCACGGATCAGCGCCGCGACGACATCCTTCGTGGTGATGAAACCAGGCTTGCCGATCGCCCGCAGCACGCGCATGCCCGTATCGCCGCCGAGATGACGGCCCCGCTCCCGCAACAGGAGGATGAGGCCGACGAGATCGTCCTCGGGCCAATCCGCCAGGAAGCCGGCCGCGGAGCCGTGCTCGCGCGCGAGCGCCACGAGCAGGGCCGCGTTGACGCGCACCGCGTCGATCTTGGCGCGGTTGCGAACGATCCCCCGGTCGGCCGCCAAGGCGTCGACAAGGTCGTCGGTGAGCGCCGCGCAGGCATGCGGATCGAACGCCTGGAAGGCGGTCTCGAAGGCCGGCCACTTCGCCGCGATCACCTGCGCGGAGAAGCCGGCGCTGAAGATGCGGCGCGTCATCGCGGCCAGGATCCGATGATCGGGCAGCGCCGCGATCTGGTCGCGCGGGACGGGCTGGGTCTGACCGAGCATCGCCTCCAGGGCCGCGACGCCGCCCTTGCGGGACGCCGCCTCGGCCAGGATGGCTTCGAGGGGCCGCATCATGCCGGCTCGCCCGTGAACCAGGGCTCGCACCATTCCTGCCGCATCACCGGCTGGAACTCCGTGAAGGTGAAGCGGGCGACGCCGTTCACGCGGAACGGCTCCCCCTCGAACAGCTTTTCGAGGTCGTCCCGTGTCTCCGCGCGCGCCACCAGGAACCCACCGACCGGCGGCTCCTTCGGGCCCGAGCACAGAAAAAACCCTCGATCGTATCCGTCCTTCAGGAAGTTCCGATGACTCGGTATCAGAGGAGCGACGGCCTCGAACGGGACGAGATACGTCGCCTCGACGATGAAATGCTTCATCTGTTGATCCCCATGCGGAGAGGATGCTTCCGGTCCGCGGATGGATGCCGCTTCGGTGCGGAAACGCGCGACACCGTGACCCGAGCCGGATGGACCTGCCGCTATGGCAGGTCATCGCCCGAATGTGGTACGAACCGGTCGGTCACATGTCAATCGAGGAACGAGGATGGAACGAGCCGAGAAGGCGCCCTCATGGGCACGCGACAGGATCTTCGCGGTTGCGGCCGAGCGATTCTACCGCCACGGCATCCGGTCTGTCGGGGTCGAGGCCATCGTCAAGGAGGCGGGCGTCACCAAGATCAGCCTCTATCGCAGCTTCCCGTCGAAGGATGATCTCGTCCTCGCCTATCTCCAGGACCGGTCGCGGCAGTTCCTCGAGCGCTGGGACGCGACGTTCGATCAATACCAAGACCCGGACGAGCGGCTGCGCGCGATCATGACCTTTCTGGTCGAGCGGACGACCCAGGATGGCTACCGGGGCTGTCCCTTCATCAATTTCTGCGCCGAGTTCGCCGATCCGGCTCATCCCGGCCGGCAGATCGCGCGGGCGACGAAGACCGCCTTGCGGGAGCGCTTCCGGCGTCTCGCCGAGGCGCTGCGGGCGAGAGATCCCGGCCAGCTCGCCGATGGCCTGCTGCTGCTCGTGGAAGGGGCCTACGCGATCAGCCAGACCCATGGCGGTGGGCCGGATGGCGTTGGACGAGCGCTCGTCCAGGCCGCGGAAGCGCTCGTGGCGCAGCAGCGGGCCCGGGCAGACGGGCCGGGATAGGCCGCCGCGTGGCGTCATTCCGTCCGTCGCGCACCGGATCTCACAAGGTGAGCGGCGCATTGTCGATCACCTCCTTCATGACGAAGAAGGTCCGCGTCTGCCGCACCCCCGGCAGGGCGATCAGGATCTCGCTGTGCATCCGGTTGAAGTCGGCCATGTCGGAGACGCGGATCTTGAGGAAGTAGTCGAAGTCGCCGGCGACGAGGTGGCAATCGAGCAGGGTCGGCATGGCGAGGGCCGCGGCCTCGAAGGCGGAAAAACTCTCCGGCGTCGAGCGGTCGAGCACCACGCCGACGAGGACCAGCGAGCCGCGCCCGACCTTTTCCGGCGCCACCACGGCGCGCACGCCGCGCAGATATCCTTCGTCGAACAGGCGCTGGGTGCGGCGGTGGCAGGTCGCCGGGCTGGTGTTGACGCGCTTGGCGAGCTCGGCGTTGCCGATCCGGCCATCCTCTTGCAGGAACCGGAGAATTTTCAGGTCGATGCGGTCGAGCCCGGTGGCCATGAGAGATCCTTCCATCCGGTGGCCCGGATCTGGATGGATCTAGCATATAAATGGCCATGCTGGCCGTATTGGCCGTCAAAGATCGCCCCAGTTCGAGAGCACCTTCCACCCAGGGCCTGCTAGGTTGAGGCCGGCTTCCACGTAAGGACCCCGGCGATGACCCCTTCGATGCTGTCGCAGTTCGAGCGCTATCCCCTGACCTTCGGTCCGACCCCGATCGAGCACCTGCCGCGCCTGACCGCCCATCTCGGCGGCGACGTGCAGATCTACGCCAAGCGCGAGGACTGCAATTCGGGGTTGGCCTATGGCGGCAACAAGCTGCGCAAGCTCGAATACATCGTGCCGGACGCGATCGCCTCGGGCGCCGACACCCTGGTGTCGATCGGCGGCGTGCAGTCGAACCACACCCGCATGGTGGCGGCGGTGGCGGCCAAGATCGGCATGAAGTGCCGGGTGATCCAGGAAGCCTGGGTGCCGCACGAGGACGCGGTCTACGACCGGGTCGGCAACATCATGCTGACGCGGATCATGGGCGCCGAGTCGCAGCTCGTCGACGACGGCTTCGACATCGGCATCCGCGACAGCTGGAAGCAGGCGATCGAGGACGTGAAGGCCAAGGGCGGCAAGCCCTACGCGATCCCCGCCGGCGCCTCGGTGCACAAGTTCGGCGGCCTCGGCTATGTCGGCTTTGCCGAGGAGGTGCGCCGGCAGGAGGCCGAGATGGGCCTCCACTTCGATTACATCGTGGTCTGCACCGTCACCGGCTCGACCCATGCGGGCATGCTGGTCGGCTTCAAGCCCGATGGACGCGCCCGCAACGTCATCGGCATCGACGCCTCCTGCACGCCCGCCCAGACCCGGGCGCAGGTGCTCGAGATCGCCCGGAACACCTCCGCCCTCGTGGGGGCCGGCGAGATCACCGAGGACGACGTGGTCATCAAGGAGGACTACGCCTACCCGGTCTACGGCGTACCCTCGAAGGAGACGGTCGAGGCGATCCGCCTCGCGGCCCGGCTCGAGGCGATGATCACCGACCCGGTCTACGAGGGGAAGTCGATGCAGGGCATGATCGACCTCGTCCAGAAGGGCTTCTTCCCGAAGGGCTCGAAGGTGCTCTACGCCCATCTCGGCGGCGCGCCGGCGCTCAACGGCTACAGCTACACCTTCCGCAACGGCTGAGCCGGGAAGACAAAAAGAAACGGCGCGGGTTCCCCTCCTCTCCCC
>JAEWKL010000705.1 GCA_023386115.1 Pseudomonadota bacterium | reverse complement strand
CTTGGCGACGGCGGTGTTGAGGAGCACGGCGGCGGCGCCGAGCTCCATCGCGATCACCGCGTCGGAGGCGGTGCCGATGCCGGCATCGACGATCACCGGCACGGGCGAGCGCCGGCAGATCAGCTCAAGGTTGGCCGGGTTGGCCACGCCCATGCCGGAGCCGATCAGCGAGCCCATCGGCATCACGGCGGCTGCACCCAGATCGGCCAGCCGGCTGCACACGACCGGATCGTCGTTGCAATAGGGCAGCACGGTGAAGCCGGACTCGACCAGCTGGCGGGTGGCCTCGATCGTCTCGGCGACGTCGGGATAGAGCGTCTCGCGGTCGCCGATCACCTCGACCTTGATCCAGTTGGTGCCCAGCGCCTCGCGGGCCAGCTCGGCCGTCGTCACGGCGTCGCGGGCGGTCTCGCAGCCGGCGGTGTTGGGCAGGAAGCGGGCGCCCTTCAGCCGCGCCACCGTGTCCGAGCCGTGGCCATGGAGCGAGATGCGGCGGATCGAGACCGTCACCACCTCGGCACCGCTCTCCCGCACCGCCTCGCTCATGATGGCCTGCGTCGGGTAGCCGGCGGTGCCGATGAAGAGGCGCGAGGACAGGGTCGTGCCGGCGATGACGAGCGGGTCGTCATGCCGACCATCTTGCCGATCATCTTGCCGATTATCTTGGCTGTCGGTCATAGGATTCCTCCGGATGGCGTCGTGCGCGTGCTCGACCGGATCTGGCAACTCGGTCCGCCCGCGGCCTCAGGCCGAGTCCGGGTGCGGGACCCCGCAGGCAGGATAGATCGGGCCGGCCCCGTCGCGGCCTGCATCCGGCTCAAGATGGGGATGCGCTGCAGTGCCGGCATCGGCATCCATGCATCGGCTTCCATGTCGGCTTCCATGACAGATGGGCCGCGCCCCATTCCGGACACGCGGCCCTTCAAGACGTCGCGATGGTTGAATGCGATCAGGCCCGGCCGGTCCGCCGGCGCAGGCGGACGATCACCTCGACGCCGGCGATCTCCATGCCCTCGGGAGCCTGGGGCAGCGAGTCGACGGTGATGCCGCAATCCGGCATGTCGAGCACCTGGCCCTCTTCCTCCAGGAAGAAGTGGTGGTGCTCGCTCGGATTGGTGTCGAAATAGGCCTTGGAGCCGTCCAGCGCGAGCTGGCGCAGCAGGCCGGCCTCGGTGAACTGGTGCAGGGTGTTGTAGACCGTGGCGAGCGACACCGGGACCTTGGCCCGCATCGCCTCGTCGTACAGCATCTCGGCGGTGAGGTGACGGTCACCCTTGCCGAAGAGCAGCCAGCCGAGGGAGAGGCGCTGACGGGTCGGGCGCAGGCCGGCGCGGCGCAGGCGGTCGCGAAGTTCCGAGAGCGGGCAGCCGCGCCGCTGGCCGGCGGCGCCGGACTCGAGGGCCGGGACGCGGGCGCCGAGGACGGCGCGCAGGGGCGACAGGTCGTTCATCAGCGGAACTATCGACTCGTGAGGCAGCGACAAGGATACCCCTCGTTATAAGCCGCCCGTCCCCCCGCCGCAACCCGACCACGGCCGTTCCGGCGCAGATCAGAAGCGTTACAGACTATGGCCGTCGGCCGGCTTTGAACAGTCCCGGGCGCTGTGTTAACGAGGCGCCACCCGCCGCGCCCCGGCCTCCTGCCGGGGGGTTCCGCGGCCCCTGACGAGGAATCCGCCCCGCACGTGTCCGCCGACCAGACCTCCGCCCCCGACGCCCCGAGCCGGCCCTCGCACTTCTCCTACGAGGACCTGCTGGCCTGCGGCCGCGGCGAGATGTTCGGCGTCGGCAACGCCCAGCTGCCGTTGCCGCCGATGCTGATGTTCGACCGCATCACCTCGATCGGCCGGGACGGCGGCGCCCACGGCAAGGGCCACGTCCTGGCCGAGCTCGACGTGCGGCCCGACCTCTGGTTCTTCCCCTGCCACTTCCAGGGCGATCCCGTGATGCCGGGCTGCCTCGGCCTCGACGCCCTGTGGCAGATGGTGGGCTTCCATCTCGGCTGGCTCGGCGCGCCGGGCCGCGGCCGGGCGCTCGGCGTCGGTGAGGTGAAGCTCTCCGGTCAGGTGCTGCCGACCATGAAGAAGGTCGTCTACGGCGTCGACATCAAGCGGGTGCGGCAGGGCCGCCTGGTGCTCGGCATCGCCGACGGCTGGCTCGAGGCCGACGGCGAGCGCGTCTACGAGGTGCAGGACCTGCGGGTCGGCCTGTTCCAGGCCGCGACCCCCGCCGCCGGCGGCTGAAGCCGTCACGACGCCCGTCACCACGCGGGCGACCGGGCCCGCGGAACGGCGGGCCCGTCATGGGCCCACCAAAAGCCGGCTCCCGTCCAGCCCGCCGCGCCCCTTTCCCCCGATGGGCGGTTGAGATTACGGCATCGGGCGCCTAGGTGACACCCGCGGGTTCAGACCGCCCGCGGGCGCGTGTGGCGCCGCTCCGGAGGGTTCCGACGATCATGAGGCGCGTGGCAATCACCGGGATGGGCATCGTCTCGTCCATCGGCAATTCCACCCAGGAGGTTCTGGCGTCCCTCCGCGAGGCGCGCTCGGGCATCTCCCGCGCCGAGGATTTTTCCGCCCACGGCTTCCGCAGCCAGGTCCAGGGCGCCCCCACCCTCGACGCCGAGGAGGTGGTCGACCGCCGCGCCATGCGCTTCCACGGCGGCGGCACCGCCTGGAACCACGTCGCGATGGAGCAGGCGATCCGCGACGCCGGCCTGGAGCAAGCCGAGGTCTCGCACGAGCGCACTGGCATCATCATGGGCTCCGGCGGGCCCTCGACCCGCGCGCTCGTCGAGGCCGCCGACATCGCCCGCGCCAAGGGGCCGAAGCGCGTCGGGCCCTTCGCGGTGCCGAAGGCCATGTCCTCGACCGCCTCGGCGACGCTCGCCACATGGTTCAAGATCCGGGGCGTGAACTACTCGATCTCCTCGGCTTGCGCGACCTCGAACCACTGCATCGGCAACGCCTCCGAGATCATCCGGGCCGGGCGTCAGGACATCATCTTCGCCGGCGGCTGCGAGGAACTGGACTGGACCCTCTCGGTCCTGTTCGACGCGATGGGGGCGATGTCCTCCAAGTACAACGAGACCCCGTCGCGAGCCTCGCGCGCCTATGACCGGGCGCGGGACGGCTTCGTCATCGCGGGCGGTGCCGGCGTGCTGGTGCTGGAGGAGCTGGAGCATGCCCGCGCTCGCGGCGCGCGCATCTACGGCGAGGTCGCCGGCTACGGCGCCACCTCGGACGGCCACGACATGGTGGCCCCGTCCGGCGAGGGTGCGGTGCGCTGCATGCGCCAGGCGATCGAGGGCCTGAAGGGCGCCCGGATCGACTATATCAATCCCCACGCCACCTCGACCCCCGTCGGCGACGACAAGGAGATCGAGGCGATCCGCGAGGTGTTCGGCACCGGCGAGTCCTGCCCGCCGATCGCCGCGACCAAGTCGCTGACCGGCCACTCGCTCGGCGCCACCGGCGTGCAGGAGGCGATCTACTCGCTCCTGATGATGAACAACGGCTTCATCTGCGAGAGCGCCCATATCGACGAGCTCGACCCGGCCTTCGCCGACATGCCGATCCTGCGGGCCCGCAAGGACGACGCGCAGCTCGGCCACGTGCTCAGCAACTCCTTCGGCTTCGGCGGCACGAACGCCACGCTGGTCCTCAAGCACGTAGACGCCTGACACCTGACCCTTGCGGCGTGGACAGGCGGCGGCCCGCCGCGTAAAGGCCCGGTCCACCGACACGAGAGCATCGGCCCCGGGGGGCGCGGCCCGGGGGGGGG
>JAEWKL010000685.1 GCA_023386115.1 Pseudomonadota bacterium | reverse complement strand
GTCCAGGATCTCGCCGACGAGGCGGCCATCGGCTTCGCGCCGCACCGCGTTGACCGCCCCGACGAGCCGCGCCGCCTCGCTGACCTGATCGAGGAGCGGCACGATCGCGGTCTTGTGAGGCACGGTGATGATCGCGCCGCCGAAGCTCCGCACCGCCCGCAGGCCCGTCAGCACCGTCGCGAGGTCGGCCGCCGCGACGTGGAGCGGCACCATCACCCCGTCGACCCCACGCTGGGCCATGATGCGGTTGAGGCCCTGCGGCGCCTTCACCTGAGCAATCGGGTCGGCGAGGATCGCGAAGACGCGGGTGTGGCCGGTGATCTCGGGCATGGCTGCGATCTATCCTCCGAAGCGTTCGGTGCGGATCGTTCGTGCGGGCAGGCCGGCCCCGACCAGGAGGTCGGAGGCGGCGGAGACGAATGGATTGCTGCCGCACACGAAGGTCTGGGCCGGCGTCCCGAGGGCGGCGAGCGCCTCGCTCACGATCCCCGCGTCGATCCGCCGGCGGCCCGGCACCCGGGTGAGGACGAGCCTCAGCCAAAAGTTCGGCTCCTCGGCGTCGCGGCGCATCAGCTCCTCGCGGGCGATCACCGCGTCGAGGGTGCGGGCGGAGATGAGCAGCAGGGCCGGCACGTCCGGCGCTTCTTCCGCCCTGTGGCGCAGCATCGACAGCAGCGGCACCACGCCGGATCCACCGCCGACGAGGAGCAGCGGCCCGCCCTCGGCCGGGTCCCACACGAAGGCCCCGCCGATCGGCCCACGCAGCTCGATCACGTCGCCGGGCTCGGCCACGTCGGCGAAGAAGCCCGAGACCTCGCCGTCCTCGAGACGCTCGATCAGGAGGTCGATCGTCTCCGGACGGGTCGGCGAGGAGGCGATCGAGTAGCTGCGCTGGGCCTGGTAGCCGTCCGGCGCGGTCAGGCGCACGTCGACGTGCTGGCCGGCCCGGAACGGCTTGCCCCAGCCGACCGCCAGGGTGAGGCGCCGCACGCGCGGCGTCTCGGGAACGGCCGCGGTGATCCGCGCCTCCTGCCAGACGAGCGGCACCGCTCAGTCGCCGGTGAAGCGCTGCTCGCGCCAGGGATCGCCATACATGTGGTAACCGCGCAGTTCCCAGAACCCGGCCTCGTTCCCTTTCGTGAACCGCAGGCCCTTCACCCACTTGGCGCTCTTCCAGAAGTAGAGATGCGGCACCAGGAGGCGGGCGGGGCCGCCGTGATCGGGCGGGATCGGCTCGCCGGCATAGCGGGTCGCCACCATGGCCTTGGCCCCGGTCAGGTCGGCCACCGGCACGTTGGTGGTGTAGTCGTCGTGGCCCTCGGCCAGCAGATAGGCGGTCGGCGCTTCGATTCCGGCCGCCGCCAGGAGGTCGTCGAACGTCACGCCTTCCCAGGTGGTGTCGAATTTCGACCACTTGGTCACGCAGTGGATGTCGCCCTTCCAGCGGGTGTGCGGCAGGGCCTCGAACTCGGTCCAGGTCCAGCTCTTGAGGGGCTTGGCGCCGTCCCGCAGGGTGAAGCGCCAGCGCGCGAGGTCGATCTTCGGCGTCGGCCCGAGTTGCAGCACCGGGAAGTCCTCGGTGAGGTACTGGCCCGGCGGCAGGCGCTCCGCGTCCGGCCGGGTCGGGCGGCGCCCCGTGAACCCTCGCGTCACCATAGGCGAGACTCCCTACTCCGTTTCACCATCGATGATCCGCGCGATGGCGTCGAGGAGGGAGGTATCCTCGCCGGCCATCCTGTCCATCCCGGCCATGCGGGCGATCACGGTGGCGGCCACCCGCTCCTCGACGGTGCCCTCCGCATAGGCGAACAGGATCGCCGCGCGCTCGCCGTCGCGATGGCAGCGGCCCTCGATCTGGCTGAGCTGGATCGCGCTGTGACGCATGTCGTGGACGATCAGGCTGCGCGGACGCTCGCCGCCCGGCAATTCGTTCCGGTGAAGCGAGATCGATTCGGTGACGGTGAACACCACCGCGTCGAGCTCACCGCGCTGGAAGGCGACCCGGACCGCCTCGTTGGTCTCGGCGTCTTGCGTGCCGTCGATGGTGCCGGCGCGCCAGCCGCGGCCGGCCAGCGCCGCCTTGAGCGCCGCGCCCGTCTCCAGGAACGCCACCGAGATCGCCACCTGCTCGCCGGTCGCCAAGAGATCCTCGGCGAGGTCGACCGTGCCGGCGACCCGGATCAGGCTCGCCTTCTGGCGGAAGCGCAAATCCGCCGCCCAGCCGGCGGCGCGCCGGTTCGAGCCCCCGGTCAGGCCCCATTCCCGGCGGAACTCGCGCCAGGTCGCGTCGTAGAGGCGCTTCGACGGTGCATCGAGGGCGGTGGGCGCGAGGTCGCGCTGCACCTCGGGCCAGCCGGCGATGTCGGCCGGGCGGCGCCGGAGCCCGATCGCCCGCGCGCCGCGATAGAGCAGGTCGGCCATCACCGTCTGGTCGCGGGCATTCGGCTCCCACGACCAGTTCTGCCAGCGTCCCTTGGCGCGGCCGATCTGCAGGTGCTGCATCAGGGCGCGGAAATCGGCCATGGTCTCGACCGGGCGGCCGACGGCGTGGCCCAGCAGCGCGCCGAGATAGGACAATTCGTGCGGCGCCTGGCCGGCGGTGGCGCTGGCGTAGATCGTGAAGGCGGCGGCCTCCGCCATCCGCCGGCAGGCCTGGCCCTGCTGCGAGTTCGGGTTGCGCAGGCGATGGGCCTCGTCGAACACCACGATCGGCCAGACGCGCTTCGGCTGGCCGAGCTTGGCGAGCTCGTTGTTCTTCGCCCGCACCGAGCGGCGGCTGCTCGCGGCGGGGAGCGCCAGCAGGGACTTGGTGCGCTCGTAGTTGAGAAGCGTCACGTCCTTCAGGGCGAGCCCCGAATCGCGGATCGTGCGCCGCCATTGCGGCATCGCCCCCTTGGGGCAGACGATCAGCACCGCGGATTCGGGCATCGCCGCCACCGCCCCCCAAACCGACAGCGTCTTGCCGAGCCCGGTCATGTCGCCGAGGAGGAAGCCCGGCCGCGCCTCCGCCCGCGCCGCCAGGATGGCGCGGATCGCCTCGACCTGATGCGGGCGGGGAATCAGGCGGGGTGGCGCGGGGAGGGAGGACATGCGGCCCCTCATGCCCGCGAGGCGGGGTGGGACTCAAGCCCGCACTCCGGTCCGAGGCTTCTCTGTCGCGGTGGCGCCTCGGCGACGGGCAGGACTCGACCGAGCCCGCCCCTAGCTCAAGCCGGTCGTCGGCGCCTGCCACGCCACGCCGGGATGCTCGCGCACGTCCCCGGCATTCGAGCCGGTGTCGGACGTGCTGACCCAGTCGCCGGGCTCGGCGACCTCGACCACCTCGTCGTCCGGATAGGCTGCCTCGAGGAACAGCCTCGCCTCGCCCTCGGCCGCGGCGCGCACCGTCACGAGCGGCCGATCCCCGGACGTCCCGCGCACCCGTGCGATGAAGAGCTTCGTCATCGTCGTCCTCGTGAGGAACCGAGCCGGCCGCGCTGCGACCGGCCGTCTCGCCTCGGGCGCCCGGATGCGCCCGGTATCCTAACCGGCACCCGGATCGACCTCGTCGCCCTGCCGATCCCCGGCATTGGCGCCGGACGTGTTGCCCTCGCCCTCACCATCCTGGGGCACCGCCGCGACGCCCTTCAGGTCGTCGGCGGTGATCCTGTCGTCGCGAGCCGGCTTGCCGTCCCGCTGGTCCTTGCGTTCCGCCATGGGGTGCTCCTCACCAATCGACCTTGCCGCCGGTCTTCTCCGTCCGGTACTTGCCGTCCGCGACCTTCTCGCCTTCGCGGGGCCCCTGCCCGGCGATCTGGTCGGAATGGCCGCCGGAGCTGCCGCCGCCCGAGACCGGCGGCCGGCCGGGAGTGCCGGCCGAGGACCATTCGCGCTTCAACTCGGCCTCGTCGCGACCGCCACCCTCCTGCCGGGTGATCGCCTCTTGCTGCGGCGTCTGATGGCCGCCGCCGGCCGCCGGCTCGCCCCGGCTGCCCACCACGTCGTCGGGCTTGCGCGTCATCGCCTCACTCCCCCTCGTCCTTGCCGACCGAAGCCGTCGCCCGGTCGATCGCCTCTTTCGCGGCAGGGTTCTGCGCGGCAGGGTTCTGCGCGGCGGGGCTGCCGGTCGAGGGATCGCTGATCCGGCGCAGGTTCTCCGGCGGCGTCTCGTCCTCGGTGGCCTGGCTGCCATCGGTCGCCCCGATCGCATCGAGCCGGTTGAAGTCCGAGGCGACCCGGGCGTCGCGGGCCTGGCCCATCGGGTCGTGGGCCATGTCGGCTTGCGTGCGCTGCGGCAGGCCGACATCGAGGGGCGAATCCTGCCCCATGTCCTGGCCGTTGCGGTCGGTATAGGGGTCGAAGTCGCGCAGCGAGGGCCGCGCCTGATCCGTCTTCGCCATCGATCCGTCTCCTGTTGCGGCCGGTTCGCTCGTGTCGAGGACAACACCGGGGGCGGTATGAGGTTTCCGCGGGTCAGCCGCGCCTAAGGTCCGGTGCTCCGGCCCGTGACAACCGCCGCGCTTGCTGGCAGGACGGCGCGACATCCACGGAGATCCTTACGCCCGTGACATCCGCCAATTCCCGAACCGCCGACCACCCGATCGACGCGCTGTTCCTCGAGCGCTGGTCGCCCCGCGCTTTCACCGGCGAGGCGGTGCCGCTGCCTGAGCTGATGACGATGTTCGAGGCGGCACGCTGGGCCCCCTCGGGCTACAACTCGCAGCCTTGGCGCTTCGTCTACGCACTTCGCGACACCCCCGCCTGGGAGACGCTGTTCGGGCTCCTCGTGCCGTTCAACCAGGGCTGGGTGAAGAATGCCGGGGCGCTGGTGTTCATCGCCTCGAACGGCATGATGAACACCCAGGACGGGCTGAAACCCTCCTACAGCGCGTCCTTCGATGCCGGCACGGCCTCGGCCCTGGTCCAGCTCCAGGCGGTCAAGATGGGCTGGCACGCCCACGGCATGACCGGCTTCGACCACGAGCGGGCGCCGGCCGCCCTGAACCTGCCGCCCCACCACCGGGTCGAGGCCGCCTTCGCCATCGGCCGCAAGGCCGACCCGGCGACGCTGCCGGAGGAGATCCGCGCCCGCGAGACCCCGAACGGCCGCCATCCCCTGTCCGACTTCGTGTTCGAGGGCGGGTTCCCGCCGCGCGAGGCGTGACCCCCACCTCCTACGAGGCGTTCGTCTCCGGGTTCCGCTGGCGGATCCCGGAGCGCTACAACATCGCGGTCGATGTCTGCGACCGCTGGGCCGCGGCCGACCCGGAGCGCACCGCGATCCTCGACGTGGCGCCGAATGGGCGGGTCGAAGCCTGGAGCTTCGCCTCCTTACGCGAGGCCTCGAACCGCTTCGCCAACGGCTTACGGGCCCACGGCATCCAGGCCGGCGACCGGGTGGCGGTGCTGCTGCCGCAATCCCCCGCGGCGGTGGTGGCCCATCTCGCGATCTACAAGCTCGGCGCCGTGGCGCTGCCGCTGGCGGTGGTGTTCGGGCCGGAAGGCCTCCTCCACCGCCTCGGCGATGCGGGAGCCCGGGCGGTCGTGACCCATGCGGGCGGCGTCGCCAAGCTCGGACCTCTGCGCGACGCGCTGCCGGATCTCGGCCTCGTCGTCTCGACCGACGGCGCCGGCGACCGCGCGCTCGGCTATGCCGATCTCCTGGCGGCGGCCTCGCCGGACCTCGTCCCGGTCGACACGCGGGCCGACGACCCGGCCCTGATGATCTACACCTCCGGCACCACCGGCCCGCCGAAGGGGGCGCTGCACGGCCACCGGGTGCTGCTCGGCCACCTGCCGGGCTTTTCCATGATGCACGACTTCATGCCGAAGCCCGGCGACCGGATGTGGACCCCGGCCGACTGGGCCTGGGCCGGGGGCCTGCTCAACGCGCTCTTGCCGAGCCTGCATCACGGCGTCGCCGTGGTGGCGCGCAAGGCGGAGAAATTCGAGCCCGAGGAGGCGTTCCGGCTGATGGCCGACCTCTCGGTCGCCAACGCCTTCGTGCCGCCGACGGCGCTCCGGATGCTGCGCACCGTCGAGAATCCGCGCGGCCGCTTCGACCTGAGCCACCTTCGCACCCTCGCCTCGGCCGGCGAGATGCTGGGCCCCGAGACGTTCCACTGGGCGCGCGACGCGCTCGGGCTGACCATCAACGAGGCCTACGGCCAGACCGAATGCAATCTGGTTCTCGCCTCCTGCGCCGCCCTCGGTCTGGCCCGGGCGGGATCGACCGGCCGGCCGGTGCCGGGCCATCGCGTCGCGGTCATCCGCCCCGACGGCAGCCGGGCGGCCCCCGACGAGACCGGCCAGATCGCCGTCGCCCGGCCCGACCCGGTGATGTTCCTGCGCTACTGGAACGACCCCGAGGCGACCGAGCGCAAGTTCCTGAGCGATGGATTGTCGGGCGACTGGATGACCACCGGCGACCAGGGCCGGATGGACCCGGACGGCTTCGTCCATTTCGTCGGCCGCGACGACGACGTGATCACCTCGTCCGGCTACCGGATCGGCCCCGGCGAGATCGAGGATTGCCTGTTGCGCCATCCGGCCGTGGCGCTGGCGGCCGCGGTGGGCAAGCCCGATCCGGTCCGCACCGAGATCGTCAAGGCCTTCGTGGTGCTGCGCCCCGGATACGCCGCCTCCGACGCGCTCGCCGCGGAGATCCAGGCCTTCGTGCGCACGCGGCTCTCGGCCCACGAATATCCGCGCGAGATCGCGTTCCGGCCGAGCCTGCCACTCACCACGACCGGCAAGATGATCCGGCGAGTGCTGCGCGACGAGGCATAGGCCGTGCCCGGCGCGGGAAGCGGCGCCGCACCTTAAGACGATCGACCTACAGATATCGCCTTCGTCGCAGCGCCGGACAACCGACGGTGGCGGCCTCACACCATCGCTCCCGACTGCCTCGCGACCAATGCGACGACCGTTCGAGCCGTCAGCCCCCGCGAAATTTCTCCATGCGAGTATCGTTAGATCTTTATCGCCACCGCGTCTGAAGGCCAAATTAAGAGAAAGCCGGTTACGACGCCGGTATGCTTCAGCGTCGTGGAGCGGCGATTTACACCGCAAGCCTGCGGTTCATGCGGCGCGTCTCGGCACTCATCCTGCCGTCACGGCCGAGTCTGCTCCTGATCGTCGGCGGCCTCGTGCTGCCGAATGTCCTGGCGCTCGCCGCCTGCACCGTGGCGGGCATGCCGGTGCGGACGGGGGGGGG
>JAEWKL010000670.1 GCA_023386115.1 Pseudomonadota bacterium | reverse complement strand
CCCCCCCCCTCCTTTCCGTTTGCGGCCAACGCTGGCGGGCCTCGTTCTGTCCGGCCTCCTCGTCTCCCCAGCCGGGGCGACGGACTTCACGGGATTCTACGCCGGGATCAATGCCGGCTACGGTTGGCAGAAGGAGCGGCCTGCCGGGCGGAATGCCCGCGCTCCCCTGCCCTCCTGGTCGCCGCCGCGGGACGGCGTCGGCCTGCCGCTCAGCGCGGCCCGGGCCGCCGACCGCAACCCGGCCTTCGCGGGCGGACGGATCGGTGCGGGGCGCTGACGGCGGCCTGCCTTGCCGGCCCCGGACCGGGTCGGAGACTCTCCCGCGTCAATTGCAATTCCTGCGCGCAGCATTTGCTGCCACATCCTGTTTCCTGAGCGTCCCGCGCGATCGCCGTGCCGTCTGCGGGGCGGCGGCTCCCGTCGTCGAACCTTCCATCCAAGAGGGTGGCCATGCTGTCGAACCTCGACGCACTGCTTCTCGCCCGGGCCCAGTTCGGGTTCACGGTCGCGTTCCACATCATCTTCCCGGCGTTCTCGATCGGGCTCGCCAGCTATCTGGCGGTGCTCGAAGGCCTCTGGCTCGCGACACAGCGGCAGGTCTACCTCGATCTGTTCAAGTACTGGATCAAGATCTTCGCCGTCGCCTTCGCGATGGGCGTCGTTTCCGGTCTCGTGATGTCCTATCAGTTCGGCACGAACTGGTCGGTCTTCTCCGACAGGACGGGGCCGGTGCTCGGCCCGCTGATGGCCTATGAGGTTCTCACCGCGTTCTTCCTGGAGGCGGGCTTCCTCGGCGTGATGCTGTTCGGGATGCGGAAGGTCGGGCCGCGGCTGCACTTCCTGGCGACCCTGATGGTGGCGCTCGGGACGTTCTTCTCGGCATTCTGGATCCTGTCCGTGAATTCCTGGATGCACACGCCGCAGGGCCACGCCGTGAACGACCAGGGCCAGTTCGTCCCGCAGGATTGGTGGGCGATCGTCTTCAACCCGTCCTTCCCGTTCCGCCTCGTCCACATGGTCCTGGCCGCCTACCTGACGACGGCCCTGGTGGTCGGCGCGGTCGGGGCCTGGCACCTGCTGCGGGACCGCGCGCGGACCCTGAGCGGCCCGACCGAGGGCGCCCGCACGATGTTCTCGATGGCGATGTGGATGGCGGCCCTGGTGGCGCCGCTCCAGATCCTCGCCGGCGACGCCCACGGCCTCAACACCCTGGAGCACCAGCCCGCCAAGGTGATGGCGATGGAGGGCCACTTCCAGAGCCACCCGGACGGGGCGCCCCTGGTCCTGTTCGGCTGGCCCGACGAGGAGGCGCGCACCGTGCGCTACGCCGTCGAGATCCCGAAGCTCTCCTCGCTGATCCTCAAGCACAGCCTGGACGCGCCGCTGAAGGGCCTCGACAGCGTGACGCGGGAGAACTGGCCGCCGGTGCCGGTGGTGTTCTGGTCGTTCCGGGTCATGGTCGCCCTCGGCTTCGCCATCCTGGGCCTCGGCATGCTGAGCCTGCTGGCCCGCCTGCGCGGCCGGCTCTACGAGTGGGCGCCCCTGCACCGCCTCGCCGTGCTGATGGGGCCGGCCGGCTTCGTGGCGGTGCTGGCGGGCTGGATCACCACCGAGGTCGGGCGCCAGCCCTTCTCGGTCTACGGCCTGCTGCGCACGGCGGAGTCGGCCTCGCCCCTCTCCGCCCCGGCGGTGGCCTCCTCCCTCGTCGCCTTCGTGGTGATCTACTTCGCGGTCTTCGGCATCGGGGTGATCTACATCCTGCGCCTGATGAGCCATCCGCCGCATGTCGGCGAGCACGACCTGCCCGATGACCTGCCGATCCGGACCGCCGGCATCACGCCGGCGCCCTCGGTCGGGTCGGGCCGCGTCGCGCAGCCGGCCGAGTGAGGAGGGGAGCATGATCGAGCAACTCGATCTCACCGTCGTGTGGGCGTTCGTCATCGCCTTCGCGATCTTCGCCTACATCGTGATGGACGGCTTCGACCTCGGCATCGGCATCCTGTTCCCGACCCTGCGGCCGGGCGAGGAGCGCAACACCGCGATGAATTCCGTCGCCCCGGTCTGGGACGGCAACGAGACCTGGCTGGTGCTCGGCGGCGGCGGGCTCTTCGCCGCCTTTCCGCTCGCCTACGCCATCATCCTGCCGGCCCTCTACGCGCCGATCATCGCGATGCTGCTCGGCCTAATCTTCCGCGGCGTCGCCTTCGAGTTCCGCTGGCGCGATCCCGGCCATCGGGCGTTCTGGGACGTCGCCTTCACGGGCGGCTCGGTGGTGGCGGCCTTGTCGCAGGGGATCGCGCTCGGCGCCCTGCTCCAGGGCATCCAGGTCGAGGGACGGGCCTATGCGGGGGGATGGTGGGACTGGCTCTCGCCGTTCAGCCTGCTCGTCGGCCTCGGCCTCGTCTGCGGCTACGCGCTCCTCGGCGCGACCTGGCTGGTGATGCGCACCCGCGGGCCCCTGCACGACAAGGCCCGCTCCCTCGCCCTCTGGCTCGGGGTCGCCACCGTCGTGGCGATCGGGGCGGTGAGCGCCGCGACGCCCTTCCTGAAGGGCCAGTACTGGGAGCGCTGGTTCGCCATGCCGGGCGTGCTGCTCACCGCCCAGGTCCCGCTCCTCGTCGCCCTCGCCGCCTACGGCTTCTTCCGCCTGCTCAAGGGCGGGGCCGACCGGGCGCCGTTCCTGATCGCGCTCGGGCTGTTCCTGCTCTCCTTCGTCGGGCTCGGCATCAGCATCTTCCCGGACGTGGTGCCGGGGCGGCTGACGATCTGGGAGGCGGCCTCGCCGCGCTCGAGCCAGATCTTCATGCTGGTCGGCGCCTCGGTCCTGATCCCGATCATCCTGGCCTACACCGCCTACTCGTACTGGGTCTTCCGCGGCAAGGTCGACTCGGAGGGCTACCACTGAGGCGGCCCGGGCCCGGGCCGCTCTGGCAGCGGCTCGCCTGGTTCGCCGCCCTCTACGGGGCGAGCCTCCTGGCGCTCGCCGCCGTGGCCCTCGTCCTGCGCCTCTGGCTCCGGACCGGCGGCTGAGGCGGACCGCCGAAAGAGCGGGGACAGCCGGTAGGGCGGTGCGGCGGCGCGGCGACCGGAAGCGTGCAGAACGGCCGCGCTTGTGGCATGGTGCCGCCCGAACCCATCCGGGCTCGGGACCCCTTCAGGCCATGACGACCGTTCACGATGTCACCCTGGACCAGCTGCGCGGGCTGGAAGCCGCCGGCGAAGCTGCGCTCAACGCCGCGCTCGGCCGCCTCTCGGCCCGCGAGCGCGAGGCCTACTGGGCCTCGGTGCGCCGCGCCTACAACGCGCCCTACAACGATGCCGTGACGAAGCCGCGGGCGGGAAAGACGGCCGCCCAGGCTTGAGCGAACGGCTCTGCGCATCGCCGGCGGTCACGAGCGTGATCGCCTGCGGCATCTGTCCGGATGCCGCGAGGCGGAGCGCGGACGCGGCCCCGCTCCGTCCGCGTGCCGGTTCGTCTCAGTCCTTCAGAACAGGTGCCATTCATGAAGACAGTCGCGATCGCCGCTCTGCTGGTCCTGGCCGGCGCAACGCCCGGTCTGGCTCAATCCTGCGACGAATACTGGTATCAGCGGAACATGATCTACAAAGAGGCGGGCTACTGCTTCAAGACCGCCAGGGCGATCCGCAGCTTCGGCAATGCCGGCTGCCGGTACGACGATCAGGCCGACGTGCCGCTCTCTGCGAGGCAGAGGGCTGAGATTGCCGAGATCACGTCCATGGAACGCTCCATGAGATGTGCCCCGTAATCGGGTGCCGGCCTGAACAATTGCGTCGTGTGGGCGATGACGTGATCCGGCCGGGCCATTGATCCGCGCCTGTTATGCGCACCGACCCTCCCCCCTCTGCGGGGGAGGGT
>JAEWKL010000601.1 GCA_023386115.1 Pseudomonadota bacterium | reverse complement strand
CCCCCCCCGCCCCCCCCCCGCGGGCGCCGCCGGGGGGCGGGGGTTAAATCTCGGAACTGCTACACATTGTGAGGCTTGATAGTCGTCCCTCAGAGTGTTTAACTTGCGCGAGTGGGATTTTTCGCGTTTCCTTACGCTGGCACTACGCAAATGAGTTAAGGCTGCACCAGGACCGGTTAAATCGGAAGGTCTGTTGTCAGGTGACGAGCGGTCGTTCGGGTGAGCCTGATCGGAGGTCCGGAACTGGCGCACAGCCGAACAAGCTGTGCCTCAGCCTGAGGCTTCCAAAACTCGCGGGTCTCTAGGATCTCAGTGGTTTACCCGTCGAGTGCGACCTTCACTTTCGCGCTGACCACCCGCTCTCCGCCTACGCTGCCGCGACCGGTGCCACGTGGCGGACCAGCGTATGAACCAGGTCCAGCATCCTCCGTTCGTCGCCGCCAACGATCCCAACAACGCGCCGGTCCTGCAAATCACCCATAGTTCCGAGACCGGCCTACCGTGGCCCAACCCGACTACCCGGAGCCAGACTTCGTCACCCTCGCTCGCCCCCTGTTCGAGATCGCCGCCGAGACCCCTGACGGCAGCCTCGTCGAGCCCAACGGTATCCGCTGACGCGACCACCCGTCCTGACTCCTCCGCCTCGGCGTCATTCAAATCTTAGGACGCTTCAGTTCACGAGCCGGCGCGTTGCCCAATCCCTAACGCTGCATGTCTCGGGCCTCGAAGCGCCACCGATCTCTGCGGCGACTGCTGGACCTCCGCTATATCGCCTAGACCCATTCGGGTGCCGCCTTCTGCGACGCGGATGCTGTCTGAGGACGACCGGCGTGGCAACCGACGGTGATCCGTCTCTACCCTCGTCGATCACGGCGCCCCGCCACACCCCTTCCAGTACTCTGCAGCCTCACGGATACTGATCCATGACCACATCCGACGATAAGTTCTTTGACGTCCTCCTGCCCGCCGCGATCTGCCTTCACGAAACGATGATCAAGGAGGGGGCCACGACCCCCGCTGCCATCGACATGATCCTCGTCCGCCTCACCCCCGACTTCGATCTAAAGGAACGCCGCTTCGTCCTGCGCCTCGCCACCTGGGTCGCCGCCTACACCCAGGATGTCATCGACGAGGCCATGCTCAGTGCAGCGGAAGGCACGCTCGGGGCACATACTCTGGCCGCGCTTGCCGTCCGGTCCAAGTGGGCGGCCTTTGACCTACGGGTGAGCCGAGGCGAGCACGCGGACTATCCCGATAAGGACCGGCTGCGCGCCGAAGAGGTAGAGTACTTTCGGGCTGCGGTGGCGGGCATGCCAGCCTACGCATTCGGGCGCTTGTTCCGAGAGCAACTGGCCCAAGATCCTCCGAAAGGATCGAACGAGGAAAACACTCAGTACCTCCCGGCGCGACTGTAGTGCTAGCGAGGCACCTGGAACCCCTCCGACAAAAATTCCTTTTTTAGCTCAACCATCGCACGGCCTCGACACCGATTATACAAAATCTAACTAGGGATTTGGCGCAACTCTTCATCGCCCTTCCCCGCTCCTTCACCGAACAGCCAACTACACCAATCGCCAACCGCTCGGGAGGCCTGAGCGGAATATATAAAGGCGCGCTCTTCTTCGCCTCCGTGTCTCGGCATGCGGCAACCTGGCCGGGTCCGCAGTCCGCGGCCCCTCCTCGTTTCCTAATATATTATCGCGATATCAGTTACTTACAGCGTGCATTCGAAAGGTGGCTCCGTTTCTCCGCCCATCCGCTCCGTTTCTTCATCCACATGGCCGGGCCGACCTGCTGCTTCTTAAGCACGAACATCCTATGACAACAGCTAGGCAGGTCACGCTGGGCAGCAACAGGACGGGCATTATCGCCTAAGCAACCTCGTAGGTACGTCAGGTCGCTCCGTGCATGGTCTGCCGCAAGCGTATCCACGGCGGCAATCAACAACACAAAGCTTCGCTTCATATCTAAGGCCTGGAAGCTGCTGGAGAATAGCTTGGATAAACGCTGTAACTACAACCTCCTAACCATGATCGCAATTGTAATTTTACAGTATAAAAACCGCTGGCAGTGCGGCATAATTAATAAATAGGAACGAGGAAACAACAGGTGCAAAATTCGATAGCGCAAACAAGGCACGGAACTAATCAAGATCGATCCAAGGACCCAATCAGTCATATACCTGATTATGCATCCTACGGCTGATCATATTCCGACTACTTCGCCCTGGAGCCTCGTATGTCCAAGAAATACAAGTCTCGTCCCGAGACTTACCCCGAGGATAGCGAGGATACCCGCGAGGCCGTTGCCTGGCTGCGCGACCAGCGCGTCTCCTTCGTCCGCTGCAGCCGCTACCACATCCGCATCGGCGACCTGAACTTCTATCCCGACAAGGGCACGATCTACCGCAGCAACGACCTCGGTGCGCTCCCCGACACCGGCCTCGCAGCCCTTCAGCGCCTCCTCACGCGGATGGGTAAGATCGGCATCACCGGCAGTTCATCATCACACCGCGACGCCAACAGCGAGATCGCGTTCGACGACTGAGTCTACCGCGACCATGGATCTGTCAGGCGCCGTATCAATGACGATGCCGCGTGAATCGTTGATGCCGCCGGCTACCAGCATCTCCGTTGCCGAGACGGACCACGAACCCTCGCTCGCCCCTCGAAACTGACGCCAAGCCGACCGGATCTGGCTGTTGCCAGCAAGCGTGACGGAGGTGCGATCGTTGTGCCTCGGCAGGGGGATGACGACTCCGCGGGGGTCGCGTGACGGCGAGCGCCCCCGTGACGCGGCACGTTTCGGGGACACGCGGCCGGCCGCGGCGCCCCTTTCTTCACGCACCTTCCGCAGGATGGCCGCCGCGGGCGAGAGCGGCGGATATGGTGACCCAGAACCAGGTTTGGGCGGCAGACACCGACCACGTCATGGATGCTGATACGCTCACGCGCGCGTTCGAGCCGTACTTCCCGACCAAGGACGTCGGCAAGGGCACCGGCCTCGGCCTGAGCCAAGTCTACGGCTTCGTGCGGCAGGCCGGCGGGCACGCGCAGATCAAGAGTGGAGCGGGTCGCGGCACCTCCGTCGAGCCCTACCTGCCGCGCTCGGCCGAGAAGGCGATTGAAAGCTGACCGGACGACGCGCTACCGCTGCGCCGGGCTGCCTCTGGCGAGGTGGTGCTGGTGGTCGATGACGAGCTGGCGGTTTTGGAGATGGCGGTGGAGAGCCTGGGCGAGCTCGGCTACCGGACCCTGACCGCGACGCGTGCCTCGGAGGCCCTGGAGCGCCTGTGCGGCCCGGAGCGGATCGACATCTTGTTCTCGGACATAGTCATGCAAGGTGGCATGAGCGGCGTGCAGCTCACGGTCGAAGCGCGACGTCTACGGCCCGGGCTGCGGGTACTGCTGACCTCCGGCTACACGGGCACGGCGCTCGACGAGCAGGGCGCGCCCGCCGACCTCCCCCTCCTCAGCAAGCCCTATCAGCGCGACGAACTCGCGAACTAGCTTCGGATCGTACTAGGACGACTTTGAGCATGGTGGATGAAGGCCAGCCCTGGCGTTTGCCGCGGCGGACGGAGCACCCCGGCATGCCTTTCGAACGTGATGCGCTAGATGCGCACGCGGTCCGGAAACCCGAGCGCCTTGAGGTTCGCGAATTGGCCGAAGTCGAGATGGTCGACGTCTTCACCTACGATGGCGGCGGCGGCAATCCCTGCCCTGTTGTGGCGGACGCCGCGGGCATGGGTGCGAACGAGATGCGGGAAGTCGCGCGGCGGCACGGACACGAGAGCGGCTTCGTGCTGCCGGCCGAGGACGACGCCCACGACTTCCGGTTCCGCTTCTTCGTGCCCAACCACGAGATGGAGATGTGCGCCCACGCCACGGTCGGTGCCCTCTGGGTACTTGCCCGCCAAGGACGTTTGCCGCGCGGCCCGGTACGGGTCGCGACCGCGAGCGGCACCGTGACCGGCTACGTGAAAGCGTGCGACGCAGGCTCCTGGCAGGTCGAGATCACCCAGCCTCCAGGCCGGGCGGTGCCCCTCACGCCGCCGCGGATGGACGAGGTTTGCATGGCTCTCGGCATCAACCGGGACGCGCTCGCCGACCTGCCAGCGCGCAATGCCGTCACGTCGCGCGTGAAGACGCTGGTGCCGGTGCGCGACCCGGAGATCCTCAACGGCCTGGCTCCCGATCCGGTCTCCGTCGAGGCCGTGTGCGCGCGGATCGGCTCGACGGGCCTCTACCCGTACGTGGTCGTTGACAGGGCGGCGCGCATGTTCGAAGCGCGCCACTTCCCGCGTTCGTCCGGCTACCCGGAAGACGCCGCGACCGGCATCGCCGCGGCGGCCCTAGCCTTCGGCTTGCTCCACGACGGGACGGTTCCACCCGACGACGGCGTGATCCGTGTCCATCAAGGTCGCGCCATGGGTCGGCTGTCGGAGATCCGTGTCAGGATCGGCTTTGTTGGAACCCGGCCTGTCGGTTGCCTGCTCGGCGGTGAGGTCGCCCCGGCCCACTCAAAAGCGTGACCGTGCGTGAGCGGAGGGGCGGCGCTAGGATTGTATGCCACGGCCCACGCGGAGCGTCGGAGTTTTATTCGCGTGGAGGCCGAATGCCGAGGGCGCGGATGATGCCGTAGGTCGCTGCCGCCAACAGGAGGCTCAGGCCGAGGACGAACAGGAACCCGCGCGGGTCCTCGGCGAAGGGCAGGCCCTTCACGTTCATGCCGAACAGGCCCGTGATGAACGTCGGCGGCAGGAACAGTGCAAATAGGATGGAGAGCACATAGAGCTGGCGGTTGCTCTCCTCAGCCACCCGGGCGGACACCTCTTCCTGCAGCAGGCGCGCCCGTTCGGCGAGCGCGGTCACGTCGCGGTCGAGGGCGTCGAGCCGCTGGGCGAGCCGTGCCGCGACAGCGACCGCGGGCCCATGCAGGTGTTCCGTTGCGTCGTCGGTCTCCAGCCGGTGGAACACCGCCGCGAGGCCGAGCAGTTGACGGTGCAGGCGCACGGCGCTCCGGCGGATCGGGCCAAGGCGCCGTCGGTCGTCGCGCACGCGCCCGTCGAGCACCTGGTCCTCGATCCCGTCAACCTCGTCCGAGAGCCGCTGGCCGGTGGCCGCCATGGCGGCGACCACGTAGCCGACCATCGTCTCCAGGAGCAGCACCGGCGAGGGAATCGGCCGGCCTTTCTCGGCCGTCTCGCGGGTGGCGTCCGGGCTCTCGGTCGGGCCTTGGCGCCCGCTGACCAGCGTGCGTGGACCCATAACGAAGTGCAGGCGCCCAGCCGTATCAGGCTTGGCACCTGGCCGTGCGAGGTCGGCCACCACGCCGCCGACATGATCGTCCTCGACGGTGACACGCTGGTGCTCGTCGGGGCGGAACACCGCCTCGACGAGCGGCCGCGGCCCGACGTGCCCGGCGTCGACAAGCGGTCCCAGCTCGGCCGTCTTCAGGTCGAAGTGCAGCCAGAGGAAGCCGCCACCGAAGGCATCGAGGTCCGGCAGGGCCTCGTCGGGAGGGAGAAGGCGGCCGCAGCCCCGCTCGTCGAACGACATCGCCCAGAGCAGACCAGACGGCGTAGCGCCTCGCGAGAAAGCCATCGCAGGGTGACCAGCCATCTCAGTCGGTCGCAAACGCCACAAGCGCGAAGTTACCGGCGATGGCAAGGTTTTCGACGACGAGCAGGGCGAGAAGGATCATCGTCATCGTCCGTGACTTGGGTCCCCTCAACGGCTACAGGCTACGGTTCGTTGCGAGGGCGGATGCTTCGGTTGCGGACGCGAAGGAGAGCCGGCCAAATGCCGCCTTGCATCGACGGCCGGCCAGAGGAACGCTCCCAGCCTTCGTCTACCCATGGAGCCGGATCTACACTTCCGCGCCGACTGCCCGCTCTCCGCCTACGCCGCTGTGTCCACAGCTGCCGGGAGGATCACAGTCTGACCCAGGACACGAGCTTCATCGCCCTCCCAGGCTCCTCACCGGACAGATCGACACGGTGTTCGCCAACGGCTCGGAATTTGAACGGAGACATGCATAGGCCCCCGGGTCTTGGCCCCGGTGTCTCGGCATACGCGAATCTGCTCGGAGCGGCGCAGTCCGCGACCCCTCATTGTCACGTTAAATAGCATCGCAAAATCAATTACTTGCATCGCGCACTCTGAAAGAAGCTCCGTTTCTCCGCTCACCCGCTCCGTTTCCTCATCAACGAGGCCGGGCCGACCTGCTGCTTGCTGAGCACGAGCATTATGCGTCAACAGCCATTCTCTTGATAAATTCCTGAAAATACCTTTTCAAGTTCTTTGCACTACCAGCTATAATTGTGAGATCGCAGTTGTTCGTCGAATATCTGACATGGCCATATGATTTATGACTGCGCGAAGCCATAGAGGCGTGCAGGGTTCTCGACGAGCACTCGGCGAAAGCTGTCCTCATCACCCAGCCACTCTGCCAAGGCGTCCAGCAGATCGCCATCCTCCGGCATGGCGCGATAGCGCACCGGGTGCGGCCAGTTCGTGCCCCAGACGAGCCGGTCCGGATGGGACGCGGCCAGCGCTTGCGCGGTCGGTGCCACGTCCGGCCAGGGCGCGTCCAGGGCCGACGCGATGTAGCCGCCGCTGAGCTTCACCCAGGCGCGACCGCGATCGAGCAGGCGCTGCAGAGCAACCAAGCCGCGTCCCACGGGATCCGCCGGGTCGGGATCGCCGAGGTGATCGATCACGACCGGGGTCGGAAGGGTGATGAGGGTCGGCACGGCCTCGATCAGGGTCGCGCGCGGCAGGTAGAGCTGAACGTGCCATCCGAGGTCCGCCACGGCCGCCGCTGCCGTGCCGATCTGGTCGATGAGCGGGCCGCCGCCCGCGACGGCGTTGATGCGGATCCCGCAGACCCCCGCGTCGTGCCAGCCCGCGAGGTCCTGCCGCGGCATGTCCGGCGCTGCCACCGCCACGATGCGGCACCGCTCGGGACCACCGAGGCGGCGCGCCGCCTCGAACGTGCAGGCGTTGTCGGTGCCGTAGACGCTCGGTTGCACGATCACGGCCCGCGTCAGCCCGAGCGCCTCCTGGACCTGGCGATAGGCATCGACCGATGCCTCCGGAGGCGTGTACCCGCGGATTCGGGCGAGCGGAAAGCGCGCCTGCGGGCCGAAGACGTGGATGTGGCTGTCGCAGGCGCCGTCCGGCGCACGGACCCGTGCCGGTCGGGGATTCGCCACCGGTCCGGGGCAATCGGGCGGGTCGAAGGCGGGACTGGTCACGGCCTCACTCCTTTCCTGGCCGATTCGCGCAGGCGATCGGCAAACTGCGCCGTGACGCCGGAGAGCGTCTCGCCGCGCCGCGTCAGCAGGCCGAAGTCGCTCAGCCGCGCCCCGATGGCGACCGGGAGCTGGCCGAGGAGGCCGGAGGCGACGTGGTCGCGCACCATCGGCTCCGACAGCATCGCCACGGCATCCGAGCGCTGGAGAAGCTGGATGATCGTGAGGATCGAATTGGCCTCGATCATGTCGCTCGGTGTGGCGGCACCGGCCTTGCCGAACTCGGCCTCGAGAATCTGGCGGGCCGGCGTCTCGATCGATTGCAGCACCCAGCGCTGCTCCGTCAGGTCGCCGAGGCGCAAGCCCCGGGCGCGCAGCAGGGGATGCCCGGCGCGGGCGACGACGCACAGGGCCTCGTCCCCGAGGGGCTCGTAGCGGAAAAGGTTGTGCTGGGTCGGCTTGCTGAACCGGCCGACCGCGATGTCGACGACATGGTCCTCCAGCATCGCCAGCACTTGATCGCTGGATTCGCCGCGCAGCCGAACGACCAGATGAGGCCATTGCGCCTTCACGTCGAGCACGGCCTGGACGATGAAGTCGGGAGTCGCGCCGAGGATCGCGCCTACAACCAGCTCGCCGCCGCCATGCTCGAGGCCGGCAAGCGCCGCGGCGCTGCGTCCGCATTCCGCCATGACCCGCTGCGCGAGGCCGAGGACCTCGCGCCCGGCCGGGGTCACGTGCAGGCCTCGCGGCCGCCGCTCGTAGAGGGCGACGCCGAAGATCGCCTCGCATTCCGCCAGCATCTTGGTCGCGGTGGGCTGGGTCACGTTCAGGGACGCGGCTGCCCGCCGCAACGTTCCCTGCTCGCCGAGGGCGGTCAGCATCCGCAGCTGCCGCAGCCGCAAGCGGTCGGCAAGGACGGGGGCTGCCTTGGTATTCCGGGACGGCATCGGACGCATTCGATTTTCGATTGGACGGCATCAGGACACGGGTCGATGCTCGCGTCAAGGCTGAGTGGTTCGCTCACCAGGTCCGATCGAGAGCCGGCGCGCCCGCTGCATTGCCGAGGCGAGTGTCGCTGCGCCGAGAAGAATCACGCCAAAAGCGGTCACGCCAAAAGCAATCACGCCAAGAACTGTCGAGCCGAACGAAGAATGGCCGGGGAGGAATCGGATGTTGGTTCAAGCAGCAAAAACGCCGGGGGGTATCGCAGCCGCGGATGCCGCCCCCGTGCGGAGCGGGCGGACGGTCGCCGTGGTGGGGGCCGGCGTCGGCAACGTTCTCGAATGGTACGATTTCACGGTCTACGCCTATCTCGCCGGCATCATCGGCAAGCTCTTCTTCGATTCCACCAACGAGACGGCGGCTCTGCTCGCGACCTTCGCGGTCTTCGGCGTCGGGTTCGTCGCCCGGCCGATCGGCGGGATCCTGATCGGGTTGTTCGGCGACCGGTACGGGCGCAAGCCGGCCCTGCTCCTGACCTTCGCGATGATTGCGGTCTCTACCGGGGTGATCGGCCTGCTGCCGACCTACGCGTCGATCGGCCTCGCGGCACCGATCCTCCTCGTGATCGCGCGCCTCATGCAGGGCGTCTCGGCCGGCGGCGAGTGGGGCGGCGCCGCCTCCTTCCTGGTGGAATGGGCGCCGCCGAACCGCCGCGGCTTCTTCGGCAGCATGCATCCTTGCGCGATCTGCATTGGCCAGCTCCTCGGCGCCGGGGTCACGGCCGGGCTCACCACGACGCTCGGTCCGGAGGCCATGAGCGAGTGGGGCTGGCGCGTGCCGTTCCTGCTCGGCGGCCTGATCGCGCCGATCGGCTTCCTGGTGCGCCAGCGCGTCCACGAGACGCCCGCCTTTAAGCAGGCCGCAGCGGCCCCGGCCGCGACCGAAGGCTCCACCGGCGTGCCGCCCTTCTCGATGGCGAAGGCCATGCTGCTGGCTTTCGCCTTCCCGGTGCTGCAATCCGTGCTCACCTACGTGTTCTTGAGCTACTTCCCGACCTTCGGCCAGCGCTACCTGGGACTGAGCGCCAGCACGGCGTTGTGGTCGACGGTCGTCGCCACGGCGGTGATGGGCGCGAGCTCGCTGGCATCGGGCGCGCTGTCGGACGTGTACGGCCGGCGCACCTGCCTGCTCGCCGCCTGTGGGCTCAGCCTGGTCCTTGCCTACCCGCTCATCCACCTGATGCTCGACGGCGCCCCGGCCGGCCGTATCGTCGCCCTGCACGTCGCCTTCGCGGCGATCAACGGCCTGTTCCTCGGCGCGCTGGCCTCCGCGTTGGTGGAGCTGTTCCCCACGGCGCGGCGCATGACCGGGCTGACCACCGCCTACAACCTCCAGTCGATGCTGTTCGGCGGCTTCGCCCCCTTCATCGCGTCGTGGCTGATTGCTACGACGGGGCAGCCGATCTCGCTGGCCTTCTTCGTCATGCTCGGCGCGGTCCTGTCGGGCCTCGCCGTGCTGGCCCTGCGCGAGACGGCCCACGAGCAGCTCCAGTGACGGCGGGCCGGCCGAGCGGGTGCCGCAGGGACCATCGCAAGCGGGGACGAACCGATGAGTGAGACGCAGACCGCCGTGGTCGGGGCGGGGGCGATCGGCAAGGGCTGGGCGATCGTCTTCGCCCAGGCCGGGTACCGGGTCTCGGTCTGGGACCCTGATCCCGACACCCTGCGGGCCGTGCCCGACGTGATCGCCGCCGAGCTCGCCGAACTGGCGCGGCAGGGCCTGGTCCGCGAGGAGCCCGCCCGCATCCAGGCACGGATCCGCCTCGCCGCGAGCCTGGCGGAGGTCGTGCGCGGCGCCGATCACGTCCAGGAGAACGGACCCGAGACCCTTGCCTCGCGCCGGCAGACCCTGGCCGAGATCGATGCCCTCGCCGAACCCGGGGCGGTCCTGGCGAGCTCCACCAGCGGCATGCCGCCGAGCAGCTTCACCGCCGAGCTTCCGGGCCGGGCGCGCTGCCTCGTCGCCCATCCGGCCAATCCCCCCTCCCTCCTGCCCCTGGTGGAGCTGTGCCCCGCGCCCTGGACCGATCCGGCGATCCTGGAGCGGACGCAGCGGCTGATGACCCGGGCCGGACGGCAGATCGCGACGATGAGGCGCGAGGCCGACGGGTTCATCCTCAACCGGTTGCAGGGCGCGCTCCTTGCCGAGGCGTTCCGTCTCGTGGCGGACGGCGTCGTCGATCCGGACGAGGTCGACACGGTGATGAAGCACGGGCTCGGCCGCCGCTGGTCGTTCATGGGTCCCTTCGAGACCGTCGATCTCAACGCGCCGGGCGGGATCGCGGATTTCTGCACCCGCTACGGCGCCCTCTACGAGGCGTTGCAGACACAGATGCCGCCGCGCCGCTGGGACGCCGACCTCGTCGGGCGCGTCGCCGCCGCCCGCCGGGCGGACCTGCACGAGGCGGAGATCGCGATCCGGCAGGCCTGGCGCGACCGGCGCCTGATGGCCCTCGCCGTCCATCTCCGGGAGCAGCCGGATCCCAAGTGACTGCGCCTTCATCGGCATCGCCCGTGAGGGCGATGCCGATGAAGGCGCATCACGGGATGGCTCCGGCCCGTAGGTCGCCGACCACCTCGGATGCGCAGGCCGCCAGCGCCTGGACGTGCCGGACGCGCACCGTCGAGCGCGACCACATCATGCCGATGCGGCGCTCGAAACCCTCATGCGGCAGGACGTGCTTGACGACGTCGTCCGCCAAGTGGCGTAGGCCCGCCCAATCGGGCACCAGCGCGACGCCCAGCCCCTGCGAGACGAGGGTCGCGATGCTGTCGAGAGCATCGAGCTCGTAGCGCTCGCACGGCACGATGCCCGCGCGCTGCAGGTAGGCGTCCGCGAGGCCGCCACCCCAATAGCTGCGGCCGTAGCGGATGAGCGGCTCGCGCGACAGGAGGGCGTGCGGATCGCCGCCACTCAAGGCCCGGGGCGTCAGGAGGATCAGCGGTTCGACGTCGAGCCGGGTCCAGGCGCAGGTCTTCGGAATCTGGAAATCCGGCTCGACGATGAGCGCGGCATCGAGCTCGTCCTGGACGACGGCGCGGAAGAGCGCGCTCGACACCCCGCGCTGGACGAGGAGCCGGCTGCCTGGATGAGCCGCCTCGAAGCGCCGCAGGACCGGCGTCAACAGCCCCGAGGCGGCCGACGCGATCACGCCGAGGCGCAACTGCCCGATCATCCCCTCCCCGGTCGCTAAGCCCTTGAGGTCCTCGACGGCGCGCAGCAGCGTCCGGGCCTGCGCGACGATCCGCGCACCCGCCTCGGTGGCGACCACCGAGCGCCCGGAGCGCGTCACGAGCGGCCGGCCGAACTCGTTCTCCAGGGCTTGCAGCCGCAGGGCGACCGCTGCGGGACTGATGCCCTGTCGGCGCGCCGCCGCCGCGATCGAGCCGCCCTCGATGACGCCGACGAGGCTGTCCAGGAATGCCGTGTCCACGCTGGCCTCCGTCGATGCTGCGCCGCCAAACATCAGGAAACCTGATGATTGAAGTTAGGACGGCGCGTGTTTCCTGACGATGACGAGCTGCTTACTCCCCATGTCAGAACGACGCGAGAGGGAGACGGACATGGCCGGACAGGGATTCGCGAAGGGCCTGGCGAATTACGGTGACGCCGAATTCTCGCTCTTCCTGCGCAAGGCCTTCGTAAAGGGCGCGGGCTACAGCTCCGCCGCGCTGGACCGTCCGGTGATCGGGATCATCGAGACCGGCAGCGCGTACAATCCGTGCCACGGCAACATGCCCCAGCTGGTCGAGGCGGTGAAGCGCGGCGTGTTCATCGCTGGCGGCCTGCCGATGCCGTTCCCAACGATCTCGATCGGCGAATCTTTCGCCAACCCGACCTCGATGTACCTGCGCAACCTGATGGCGATGGACACCGAGGAGATGATCCGCGCCCAGCCGATGGACGCCGTGGTGCTGATCGGCGGCTGCGACAAGACCGTTCCGGCCCAGGTGATGGGTGCGGCCTCCGCCGGCGTCCCGGCGATCCAGCTCGTCACGGGCCCGATGCTCACCGGATCCCACCATGGCGAGCGCGTCGGGGCCTGCACTGATTGCCGCCGGTACTGGGGCCGCTACCGGGCGGCCGAGATCGACGGCCCGGGAATCGACGCCGTGAACGACCGCCTGGTGGCGAGCGTCGGCAGCTGCGGCGTCATGGGGACGGCCTCCACCATGGCCTGCGTGGTGGAGGCGCTCGGCCTCGCCGTCCCGGGCTCGGCGACGCCGCCGGCCGTCACCGCCGACCGCCTGCGCGCCGCCGAGC
>JAEWKL010000571.1 GCA_023386115.1 Pseudomonadota bacterium | reverse complement strand
CCCCCCCCGCCCCGCGCGCCCCGCCGCCCGGGCGGGCCCCGGGCCCAAGCCGGATCGGTCGAGGCGGTGACGAGCCTCGTGCGCGAGCTCGCCGCCGGCGTGCGTGCGCGCTGATCACCATCCCCATATCCGCTGATACGAACCCGACGACCGAGGAGCGATCATGGTCGAGGCGATGAACTGGATCTCCGAGGTCGTGCGCCCGAAGATCAAGACGCTGTTCAAGCGCGAGACGCCGGAGAACCTCTGGGTGAAATGCCCGGAGACCGGCCAGATGGTGTTCCACAAGGAGGTGGAGGCCAATGGCTGGGTGATACCGGGCTCGGAGCACCACCTGCGCATCACCGCGCAGCAGCGCCTGAAGCTGATGTTCGACCAGGGCACCTGGCTCGACGTGCCGCTGCCCGAGGTGGCGGCCGACCCTCTGAGGTTCCGCGACGAGAAGCGCTACGCCGACCGGCTCAAGGACGCCCGCGCCAAGACCGGGATGACGGACGCGTTCAAGGTCGGCTTCGGGCGCGTCTCGGGCCTGCCGATGACCCTGGCGGTGCAGGATTTCGGCTTCATGGGCGGCTCGCTCGGCATGGCCGCCGGCGAGGCCTTCGTGCGCGGCGCCGAGACGGCGCTCGAGAAGCGCACCCCCTACGTGCTGTTCGCGGCCTCCGGCGGGGCGCGGATGCAGGAGGGCATCCTGTCCTTGATGCAGATGCCCCGCACCACCGTGGCGGTGCGCCGGCTCAACAGCGCCCGCCTGCCCTACATCGTGGTGCTGACCAATCCGACCACCGGCGGCGTCACGGCCTCCTACGCGATGCTGGGCGACGTGCACCTCGCCGAGCCCGGGGCGCTCATCGGCTTTGCCGGCCCGCGGGTGATCGAGCAGACCATCCGCGAGAAGCTGCCCGACGGCTTCCAGCGCGCCGAGTACCTGAAGGAGCACGGCATGGTCGACCAGGTCGTGCACCGGCGCGACCTGAAGGGCACGATCGCGCGCCTGTGCGGGCTGCTGATGCAGGTGCCGGCCGAGAGCGCGGCAGCGCAGGCCGAGGCCAAGGCGGAGGCGCGGCCGGATGCCAAGGCCGACACCAAGGCCGAGGCCAAGCCCGTGCCGGCGTGAGGCGCCGGGGGCCCGCCCCGATGCCGTCAGGCCTGACGGTCGGTCCCGGCCTCGTCGGGCTTGCTGATCGGGGCGCGACGTCGTCGGACTTGCGGGCCCGCCCCGCCTCTGATCCTCTCTCGCGCCCCGCCGCCCGACCGGCGGGAAGCCAGGTCGAGCCCCCGCGAGAACGCCGATGGAATCCTCCGACGCCCTGATGGCGCGCTTCCTCGCCCTGCACCCGCGCACCATCGACCTGTCGCTCGGCCGCATCGAACGCCTGCTCGCGGCCCTGGGCCACCCGGAGCGGCGCCTGCCGCCGGTGATCCACGTGGCGGGGACGAACGGCAAGGGCTCGACCATCGCCACCATGCGGGCGATCCTCGAGGCCGGCGGCCTCTCGGCCCATGTCTACACCTCGCCCCATCTGGTGCGCTTCCACGAGCGCATCCGCCTCGGCGCCGTCGGCGGCGGCCGCTTCGTGCCGGAGGACCGCTTGGCGGAGGCCTTCGCCCGCTGCGAGGCGGTCAATGCCGGCGCGCCGATCACGGTGTTCGAGATCACCACCGCGGCGGCCCTGCTGCTCTTCTCCGAGGTGCCCGCGGACGTGCTGCTGCTGGAGGTGGGCTTAGGGGGCCGGGTCGACGCCACCAACGTCATCGACCGGCCGGCCTGCGCCGTGGTGACGCCGATCGGCCGCGACCATGCCGAGTATCTCGGCGACACGGTCGAGGCGGTGGCCGGCGAGAAGGCCGGCATCTTCAAGCGCGGTTGCCCGGCGGTGATCGCTCCGCAGGACTACGCCCAGGCCGACGCGGTGCTCTGCGCCCGGGCCGAGGCGATCGGCGCCGGGCCGATCCTCGTCGGCAACCAGGATTTCTCCGCCCACGAGGAGCGCGGCCGGCTGGTCTACCAGGACGAGGACGGCCTCCTCGACCTGCCGCGGCCGCGGCTCGCCGGGCGCCACCAGATCGTCAATGCCGGCACGGCGATCGCGGCCTTGCGCGCCGCGGGCTTCGGCGACATCGGCACCGAGGCCTTCGAGGCGGGTCTCGCCGCCATCGAATGGCCGGGACGCTTGCAGCGCCTGCGCCGGGGCCGGCTCGCCGGCCTCGTCCCGCCGGGCGCGGAGCTCTGGCTCGACGGCGGCCACAACATCGATGGCGGGCGGATCCTCGCCGCCGCGATGGCGGACCTGCAGGAGCGCGGCGACGCGCCGCTCGTGCTCGTCTCAGGGCTCCTCGGCACCAAGGATGCGGAAGGCTTCCTGGCCAATTTCGCCGGCCTCGCCCGCTTCCTGGTCGCGGTGCCGCTGCCGGGCCAGATGGCGGCGCGGCCAGCCGATGAGGTCGCGGAGATCGCCGGACGGGTGGGGCTGGCGGCCGCGACGGCGCCGAGCCTCGAGGCGGCCCTGGTCTCCTTGAGCGATCGGGCCTGGGAGCGACCGCCGCGGGTGCTGATCTGCGGCTCGCTCTATCTCGCCGGGGCCGCGCTCTCCGCCAACGGCACCCCGCCGACCTGATTCCTCCTGCTCACATCTGACGTTAGGGCATATACTACCGTTATATGAGGGGGAAACGCAGGTTGGTTTGCCGGCACGCTTGACATGATCCGGTCCTCCGCTCGTCGCCCGTGTCATTGCCACATCGATGTGGCTGAACTGCTACATCGTGTGCGACGGAAATGGTCTAGCTTGCCCTCGATCGGGGAACCTGCTGGGGACCATCATGAAGAAACTCCTGAGTGCTTTCGCTGCCTTCACCGCGCTGACCGCCGCCGCTTCGGCCGCTGACCTGCCGCGCCGCGTTGCCCCGCCGCCGGTCTTCACGCCGGTGCCGGTTTTCACCTGGACGGGCTTCTACGCCGGTTTCAACGCTGGCTACGGCTTCAACACCGCTGACACCCGCGCCC
>JAEWKL010000553.1 GCA_023386115.1 Pseudomonadota bacterium | reverse complement strand
CCCCCCCCGCCCGCCGGCCGGCCCCCCCCCCGCTTATGGGGGGAGTAGATGCGAGGTGCGGGCCGTCCACGCGAGGCGCCGACGGCCCTTCGACCTCAGAACCCGTACAACCGCGCCGGATTCTCTACCAGCACCCGGTGCCGGTCGGCCTCGTCCGGCACCCACTCGGCCAGGAGGTCGAGGAGGTCGCCGACATTCATCATCGGTCCCCAATGCGCCACGTGCGGCCAGTCCGAGCCCCAGACGCAGCGTCCGGGCGCTGCTTCATGGAGGGCACGGGCGAACGGCACCGTGTCGGCGAACGGAGGGCCGGCGACGGAGTTGCGGTAGGCGCCCGAGAGCTTGACCCAGGCGCCGTCGCGCACGAGCGAGACCAGGGTGCGGAAGCCCTCGTCCTCGACCCCGCACGAAGTCGGGAAATGGCCCATATGGTCGATGCAGAACGGCACCGGCAGCCGACCCAGGCGTCCGGCCAGCGGCGGCAGGGCGCGGGCGTCGATCAGGAATTGCAGGTGCCAGCCCATCTCGCGGCAGAGCGCGCCGTAGGCCTCCACCGCCTCGAAGCCGACCCCGCCGCCATAGAGCACGTTGAGCCGCAGACCCACCACGCCGGCCTCCTTCAGCGCCGTCAGCTCCGCCTCGGGCAGCCCCAGCGGGATGACCGCGATGCCGCGCAGGCGCCGCGGATGCGCCCGCAGGGTCTCCAGCATCAGTCGGTTGTCGGTGCCGTGGACGCTGACCTGGATCAGCACGCCGTGGGTCATTCCGGTGGCGTCGAGCATGCCGAGATAGGCATCCGGCGTCGCCTCCGGCGGGGTGTAGCTGCGTCCGGCCACGAAGGGATGGGCCGGAGGCAGCCCGATCACGTGGGCGTGGGTGTCGACCGCGCCGGCCGGCACGATGAAGCGGGTGGGCCCGCGCGGGTGCGGGGCGGGCCCGGGACAGTCGCGGATCTCAGGCATCGGCGTGCAGCACCTTTCCGCGGGTCTCAGGGAGCGCGTAGGCCGTGAGGAAGAACACCCCGTAGGCGATGACGGCGAAGATCGCGATGGCGCTCGCCAGGCTCATGCCGGCCGAGAGATAGCCGACGAGGGCCGGGAACAGCGCGCCGATGCCGCGACCGAAATTGTAGCAGAAGCCCTGGCCCGAGCCGCGCAGGCGCGTCGGGTAGAGTTCGGTCAGGAAGGCGCCCATGCCGGAGAAGTAGCCGGAGGCGAAGAAGCCGAGGGGAAACCCCAGCACCCACAACACTGCGTTCGAGAGCGGGAGCTGCGTGTAGATCAGGACCACCGCGACGGCGCCGAGGGAGAAGATCAGGAACAGCGGCCGCCGGCCAAGGCGATCGGCGAGCCAGGCCCCGGCCAGATAGCCGGCAAATGACCCGATGATCAGGGCGGCGAGGTAGCCGGTCGAGGAGACGATCGACAGGCCGCGCTCGGTGGTGAGGAAGCGCGGCAGCCAGGTGGTGATGGCGTAGTAGCCGCCTTGGCAGCCCGCCGACATCAGCGAGGCCAGCAGCGTGGTGCGCAGGAGCGGACCGGAAAAGATCTCCCAGATGGCCGGGCTGTCGCCGGCTTCCCGGGCGCGAGCCCGGGTCTCGGCCGCGACCTTCGGCTCCTCGACGTAGCGGCGCAGGTAGAACACGAGCAGCGCTGGCGCCGCGCCGATCACGAACATCCAGCGCCAGGCGGTCTCCGGCGGCAGGATCGAGAACAGTACGGCCTGGGCCAGCACCGCCATGCCCCAGCCGATCGCCCAGCCCGACTGGACCGAGCCGACGGCCCGGCCGCGATACTGCGCCCGGATGGTCTCGCCCATCAGCACGGCGCCCGCCGCCCATTCGCCGCCGAAGCCTAATCCCAGCAGCGCCCGAGCGATGAGCAACTGGGAAAAGTCCTGCGCGAAGGCGCAGACCAGCGAGAAGACCGAGAACCACAGGATGGTGATCTGGAGCGTCAGCACCCGGCCGATCCGGTCGGCGAGGTAGCCGGCGAGCCAGCCGCCGAGGGCGGAGGCCAGCAGCGTCACGGTGGCGGCGAGGCCCGCGGTGCCGGCGTCCACGCTCCAGAGCTTGATGATCGTGCCGATCACCAGCGGGTAGATCATGAAGTCCATGCCGTCGAGGGCCCAGCCGGCGGCGCAGGCCCAGAAGGTGTGGCGCTCGGGCGGGGTCATGTCGCGGTAGAAGGCCGTGAGGCTGGCATCCTCCACCGCCACGGCATCTGGCACCGCATCATGGGCGGGCGTGGGCATCGGGTGCTCCCTGGGATCAGTTGTTAGATCTTGTCGGCCCGTGCAGGGCCGACGGGGAGCAAGGCACGAAATCCCGTCCGCTGCCACCGCGCCGAGAGGACCACCGCGAATGGTAGCCGGCTCTTGAAACAATTTCCTGCGGAAAACGTCGTGTCACGCGGCGAAGCGGAGACCGATCTCGCAGCCGTGCTGGCGCACCACCTCGCAGGCGCGCGGCGGGCCGCCCTCGAGCTGCAGCAGGACGCGGTTCGGTAGCCGGACCGGACGTTCGAGCGAGATCTTGGCGCCGGATGCGGAGAGGTTGAGGACGAGGCAGGACATCGCCTCGACCGGCCCGGACCCGTCCGGCAGCGTGATCCGAGCGGGCATCGAGGTCCTGACCCGCTCCTCGAGCCGCCGCTCCTCGATGCCGCACAGCCACGCGTCGAGGCTGCCGGCGATCTCGGCGACGCCCACGGCGGTGATCTGCACGTTGCTGCTGACCTCGCCGGTGATGGTGCGCTGGTGCTCGCTCGCCGTCGCGGTCTCGGCGATGAAGCCCTGAACCGCGTCGACCGCGCCTCGGATCGAGCCGAGTGCCTCGGCGACCTCCCGCGACACCGTCTGCATGGCGCCGATCTCGCCGGAGATCCGGCCCGTCGCGGCGTGCGCCTGGCCGGCGAGGTTCTTGACCTCGGCGGCCACGACCGCGAAGCCGCGTCCCGCCGCCCCCGCCCGGGCCGCCTCGATCGTCGCGTTGAGCGCCAAGAGGTTGATCTGCTCGGCGATCGCCGTGATCGCCTCGACCACGCCGTTCATCGCCTGGGCGGCCGCGTCGAGCCGCGCGGTGGCAGCGCCGGCCTCCCTCATGCGGTTCTGGATCTCGTCGACCGCCCCTCGCGACTGGTCCATCCGGGCCGCGATCGCGGCGGAGGTCCGGTGCATCTCCTCGGAGGCCTCCGCCACCGCCTGGACCCGGGTCAGGGTCGTCTCGGCCGCAGCGGTCGCGCGGGCCCGCACGCTCATGCTGTGGGTGACGTCGGTGGCGAACTTGATGACCTTGCAGGGAGTCCCGTCGAAGTCGAGGACGGGGGTGTAGGTGGCCTGGATCCACACCTCGCGGCCGCCCTTGCCGAGGCGCTGGTAGACCGCGGAGGCGTAGCGCCCGGCGCGCAGGGACTCCCAGAACTCGCCGTAGCTGCGGCTCGCGGCGTAGTCGGGAGCAACGAACAGACGGTGGTGGCGGCCGACGATCTCGTCGAGGGTATAGCCCATGGCCGTCAGGAAGTGGCCGTTGGCATCGAGGACAAGGCCGTCCATGTCGAACTCGATCACCGCCTGGGAGCGCAGGGCCGCCTCGATCTTGCCGGCGGTGTCGGCGGCGTGCTGCTTGGCGGCGGTGATGTCGGTGGCGTACTTGACGATCTTGAGCGTGCGCCCGGTCGCGTCGAGGATCGGGTTGTAGGTGGCCTGGATCCAGACCTCGGCCCCGTCCTTGCCCCGGCGCTTGAACTCGCCGGCCTGGTACTCGCCGCGGGCGAGCCGGTCCCAGAAGGCGCGATATGCGGGTGCCGCGGCCTGCTCCTCGGTGACGAACAGGCGGTGGTGGCGCCCCCGCACCTCGTCGGCGCGGTAGCCCATCGCCGCCAGGAAATGCAGGTTGGCCTCGAGGACCGTGCCGTCGGGAGCGAAGTGGATCACCGCCTGCGAGCGGTTGATGGCGGCGATCTGCCCGGCAGCGTCGATCGCCGCCTGCTTCCCGGCGGTGATGTCGAGGGCGAACGTGACGATCCGGATCGGCCGACCGGCCGCATCGAGCACCGGGTTGTAGCTGGCGCGGATCCAGATCTCGCGGCCGCCCTTGGCCAGGCGGCGGTACTCGGCGCTCTGGACCTCGCCCCGGCGTAAGGCAGCCCAAAACGCCTCGTAGGCCGGATCCGCCGCCTCGGCGGGATCGACGAACAGGCGGTGGTGACGCCCGCGCACCTCGTCGAGGCGGTAGCCCGTCAGCCGGAGGAAATTCTCGTTCGCCTCGATCAGCGTCCCGTCGAGCCCGAACGTCACGGTGGACTGGGAGCGCTCGATGGCATCGAGCTCGGCGGCTTTGCGGGAGCGGCGCGCGGAGGCGAACATGTCGTGTCCCAGACGATCGTGGGCTTTACCCCTTGAACCACGGCGTCGTTAATGCCGTCTGACGCTGCGTCATGCCGCGTCAGGGCGTCGCATGATCCGGGCGTCTCGGAATGAGTGACCCAAACGGGCCGGCTCATGGCCGGGCGAGCATCTCGCGGATGCGCAGGGCCAGGGCCTCGACGACGAAGGGCTTGGTCAGCACCTGCATGCCGGGCTCGAACTGCCCGATGCCGAGCGCCGCGTTCTCGGCGTAGCCGGTGATGAACAGCACCTTCAGGCCCGGTCGCCGCGCGCGGCCGGCATCCGCCATCTGGCGCCCGTTCATGCCGCCGGGCAAGCCGACATCGGTGACGACGAGGTCGATGCGGACATCCGATTGCAGCACCTTGAGGCCGGCCGCACCGTCGGCCGCCTCGATCGCCGTGTAGCCGAGATCCTCCAGCACCTCGGTCACCAGCATGCGCACGGTCGGCTCGTCGTCGACGATCAGCACCGTCTCGCCCTGCTCCGCCCGGGGCGCCTCCGCCAGGGCCGTGTGCGCGGCCTCCGGCTCGCCGGCGCCGTGGTGGCGCGGCAGGATGATGCACACGCTTGTGCCGCGTCCGACCTCCGAGGTGATCCGCACCTGCCCGCCCGATTGCTGGGTGAAGCCGTAGATCATCGACAGGCCGAGGCCCGTGCCCTGGCCGATCGGCTTCGTGGTGAAGAACGGCTCGAACACCCGGGCGATCACGTCGGGCGCCATGCCGGTGCCGGTATCGGTCACGCAGAGCGACAGGTAGTCGCCGGGCGGGATCTCGTGCCCGCGCGCCGCCGCCGCGTCGAGGCGCAGGTTCGCGGCCTCGATCGCGATGCGCCCGCCCTCCGGCATCGCGTCGCGGGCGTTGAGGCAGAGGTTGAGGAGCGCGTTCTCGAGCTGCGGCGGGTCGACGAGGACGGTCCAGAGATCGGGGGCGCCGGTGACCGCGATCTCGATCGCCGGCCCGACGGTGCGCCGGATCAGCTCCTCCATCCCGGCCACCAGGTGGTTGACGTCGGTGGACCGCGGATCGAGCGTCTGGCGGCGGGAGAAGGCGAGCAGCCGGTGGGTGAGCGCCGCGGCGCGCTTGGCCGCGCCTTGCGCCGCCGCCATGTAGCGCTCGACGTCCTTGAACCGGCCCTGGCCGATGCGGGTCTGCATCAGTTCCAGCGAGCCCGAGATGCCGGCGAGCAGGTTGTTGAAGTCGTGGGCGATGCCGCCGGTGAGCTGGCCCACCGCCTCCATCTTCTGCGACTGGCGCAACGCCTCCTCGGCCCGCATCAGCTCGGCGGTGCGCTCCGCCACCCGCTGCTCCAGGGTCTCGGTCAGTGCCCGCAGCATCGTGGTGGCGCGGTCGCGCTCCGCCTCGACGGCGCGGCGCTCATTCACGTCGATGAGGACGCCCGGGAAGCTCAGCGGCGTGCCGTCGGGCGCGTGGTCGACCCGCCCGTTCGCCTCGAGCCAGTAATACTGGCCGTCGGCGCGCCGGGTGCGGTACTGGTGGGCATAGGCGCCGCCGCGGATCACCACCGCGTCGATCGCCGCGATCAGGCCGGCCCGGTCGTCGGGATGCACCGTCTCGATCACCTGCTCCAGGCTCAGGCCCTCGCGGCCGAGAGCCGGATCGAGGCCGAAGCTGCGGGCGAAGGCCTCGTCGACGGTGAAGCGGTCGTTCGGCAGGTCCCAGAACCAGGTGCCGATGATCGCGCCGGCCGAGAGGGCGAGCTGGACCCGCTCGATGTTCTCGCGGGCGATCGCCTCGCTCTCCCGCAGGCGCCGCGCCGCGATCACCTGGGCGGTGGTCTCGTTGGTGAGGATGAACAGGCCGGCGATGCGCCCCTCGCCGTCGAGGACCCGCGAATAGGAGAAGGTCCACCAGGTCTCGGCCTCGCCCCGGTCGGTGCCGAGCTTCCACGGCAGGTCGACGAAGCGCCGGCTGCGGCCCGCCAGCGCGTCGTCGATGATGGGCTTGGCCTGCTCCCAGCCATCGGCCCAGACCCGATCGAAGCGCTCGCCCATCGCCCAGTCGAGTCGGGGGCCGAGGAGCGGGAAATAGGTCTCGTTGAAGAAGAAATGCAGGTCCGGCCCCCAGGCCAGGATCATGCTCTCGGGCGAGTTCAGCACCAGGCTGAGCGCCGTGCGCAGGGCCTCCGGCCAGGTCTCCGGGGCCCCGAGCGGATGGCCGGACCAGTCGCGCGCGCGGATCATCGCGGCCGCGCGGCCGCCGCCGGCCAGGAACGGTAGGGTATCACTCATCGGCGTGGCGGCGGGTTCACCTGAGGAAGGTCGGGTCGGGCTCGCGCCGCTGCGACAGGGCCCCGGCGGGTCTCGAAAGTCGGCTGGCGTCCGGGCACCGTTCGGCGCGCCGTGGCGCAGGGGAAGCACCGGCCCGGAGGACCCGTCCCTTATGGCCCGAAGCGGCCGTTTCGGCAAAGCCGTTCGGCGCTGGCTTCGCGCAACGTCCCGGCCATGGCGGGCCGGCCGCGCTTTTGGCAGGATCCGCGACAGCGGCGCCCAGGCGCGACCGGTGATTCGCAGCCCAAGGATTCGCGCCAAGATTCGCACCGAGATTCGCGCAAGGATCCGCAACCGAGCGCCAGGGAAGGACCGACCGGATGGCCCACTTCATCAACGACCGCGCCGCCCTGGTGGCGGAGGCGGTGGACGGCCTCGTCGCGGGCAGCGGCGGCCGGCTCGCCCGCCTCGACGGCGATCCGGCGATCCGGGTCGTCCTGCGGGCCGACTGGCCGGCCGACCGCGTCGCGGTCGTCTCAGG
>JAEWKL010000396.1 GCA_023386115.1 Pseudomonadota bacterium | reverse complement strand
CCCCCCCCGGCCCCCCCCCCACCCCCCGGCCCATTCGGGGGGGCCGGCGCAAGGTTGCCCCTGCGCCGCCGAGCAGGGCCTAGTAGTGCTCCTCGAAGCGCTTGGCCAGGTCCTCGATGTTCTCCGGCGGCCAGCCGGGCACGTCCATGCCGAGGTGCAGGCCCATCGCGGCCAGCACTTCCTTGATCTCGTTGAGCGACTTGCGGCCGAAGTTCGGCGTGCGCAGCATCTCGGCTTCGGTCTTCTGGATGAGATCGCCGATATAGACGATGTTGTCGTTCTTGAGGCAGTTGGCCGAGCGGACCGACAGCTCGAGTTCGTCGACCTTCTTGAGCAGGGCCGGGTTGAAGGGCAGCTGCGGTGCGAGCGGCGCGGCCTCCTCCTTGCGGGGCTCCTCGAAGTTCACGAAGATCTGGAGCTGGTCCTGGATGATGCGAGCGGCATAGGCCAGCGCATCCTCGGGGGAGACCGCGCCGTTGGTCTCGACCGTCATGGTCAGCTTGTCCTTGTCGAGATCCTGGCCCTCGCGGGTGTTCTCGATGCGGTAGGACACCTTGGTGACCGGAGAGAACAGCGCGTCGACCGGGATCAGGCCGATCGGCGCGTCCTCTGGCCGGTTGCGCTCGGCCGGGACGTAGCCCTTGCCGGCCGACACGGTGAACTCCATGCGGATCTCGGCCCCGTCATCCAGGGTGCAGAGCACCAGGTCGGGGTTGAGGATCTGCACGTCGCCGATCGTCGCGATGTCGCCGGCGGTGACCAGGCCCGGGCCGGTCTTGCGCAGGGTCATGCGCTTCGGGGTGTCGCTCGACGAGCGGATCGCGATCGTCTTGATGTTGAGGACGATGTCGGTGACGTCCTCGCGCACGCCCGGGATCGAGGAGAACTCGTGCAGCACGCCGTCGATGTGCACGGAGGTGACGGCCGCGCCCTGGAGCGAGGACAGGAGCACCCGACGCAGGGCGTTGCCGAGGGTGGTGCCGAAGCCGCGCTCCAGCGGCTCGGCCACCACGGTGGCGATCCGCTTCGGGTCGTGCCCGGGGGTGACCTCGAGCTTGTTCGGCTTGATCAGCTCTTGCCAGTTCTTCTGAATGACCACGTTCGCACCTCTCGCCAACTTACACCGGGGCGGCCCGGAAGGCCCTCCCCTCGCGATCTCCCCCGCGCCCGGGTGACACCGCCGTCCTGATCTCTCACGCGTTCGAAGCAGGGGCGGTCAGGACGCCGCGCTCCACTGCTCCGGGACCCAGGCGAAGCCGGCGCCATCGCGCCGGACCGAGCCGAGGGCCGGAAACTCGAGATGCATCCCGGCGACCAGGCTGCGCTCCGCCGCCGCCTGATCGAGGATGCGCTTGCGCGTGGCGGCGGCCACCGCGCCGTCCACGTCGAAGGAGACGCCCGCCTCCGGCCGGGCGAGCTGGATCGCCGGCAGGTGAACCACGTCGCCCCAGATCAGCAGGCTCTTCTCGCCCGACTGAACCCGGTAAGCGGTGTGGCCTGGGGTATGGCCGGGCGCCAGGATCGCCTCGATCCCCGGCAGCACCTCACCCTCCCCGGCCTGGCGGATCCGGTCGCCGTAGCTCCTGACGAGCGTGTGGGCACGGCGGAACCCCGCCTTGGCCCGCTCCGGCGCCCGTCCCTCGGCCCCCTCGGCGAGCCAGTAGGCGGCCTCGGCTCGCGGGATCACCACCTCGGCATTCGGGAAGAAGGCGGCGCCATCGCGGCCCAGCAGCCCGCCGATATGATCGGAATGCAGATGGGTCACCAGCACGGCACCGATCGCCTCCGGCGCCACGCCGCAGGCGGCCAGCGCCGTCGGCAGGTGCCCGAGGGACGCGGGACCGCCCGCCCCCATGCCGGCATCGACCAGGACCGGTGCCGACCCGCCGAGGATCAGGAAGGCGTTGACGGAGATCCGCGGTGCCTCGACACTGCGGAAACCGCGCTCCTGCAGGCTCGCGACCTCGTCGGCGGGAATGCCCTGCACCAGCCCGAGCGACGCCACGAGATGGCCGTCGTTCAGGGCGATCACAACGCGATCGCCCAGCGTCCAGGGGAGGACGCCGGGCCGGACGATGTCGGCGGTGAGGGATGTCGACACGCAATCCTCTTCGCGGGCCGTCGGTCGGGAGGCCTCTGGCGACGCCTCCCGGACCTGTGGACGATCAGACGCGGCGGCGCTTGCGCGGGCGGCAGCCGTTATGCGGGATCGGGGTCACGTCGCGGATCGACGTCACCGTGAAGCCCGCCGCCTGGAGCGCGCGCAGAGCCGACTCGCGGCCCGAACCGGGGCCAGACACCTCGACCTCAAGGGTGCGCATGCCGTGCTCGGCGGCCTTGCGGCCGGCATCCTCGGCCGCGACCTGGGCGGCGTAGGGGGTGGACTTGCGGGAGCCCTTGAAGCCCATGGCGCCGGCCGACGACCACGAGATCGTGTTGCCCTGGGCGTCCGTGATGGTGATCATCGTGTTGTTGAACGAGGCGTTCACGTGGGCGACGCCCGACACGATGTTCTTGCGTTCGCGACGACGGACGCGGGTTGCTTCCTTGGCCATACTGTCTTTCGATCCTTCAGGCGCGCCCGTGGTGCCAGGCGCTCGGGACGTCTCTCACGAGGTCGATGACGGCGCTGGCGCGCCGCCGGTGTCGGGCGAGACCGGAAGCCCGGCCCCGCCGATCTCTTAATGGATCGCGGCTTACTTCTTCTTGCCGGCGATCGGCTTCGCCTTGCCCTTGCGGGTGCGGGCGTTGGTGTGGGTGCGCTGGCCGCGGACCGGCAGGTTGCGGCGGTGACGCAGGCCACGGTAGCAGCCGAGATCCATCAGGCGCTTGATGTTCATCGCGACTTCGCGGCGCAGGTCGCCCTCGACCACGTAGTCGCGGTCGATCGTCTCGCGGATCTGCAGCACCTCGGCGTCGGTGAGCTGGTTCACGCGACGCTCGGCCGGGATGCCGACCTTCTCGGTGATCTCCTCGGCCTTCTTGGCACCGATGCCGTGGATGTACTGCAGCGCAATGACGACGCGCTTGTTGGTCGGGATGTTGACGCCGGCGATACGGGCCATGGTGTTCCTGCTCTCCATCGCGCCCAGGGCATCAGGCCTGGACGGCATCCTCAAGGTCTTACACGCGTCCGGTGGAGTCCGGCCCCTGCGCGTCGTCCCGACGGCAAATCGGCCCGGAGCGGCCTCCAGAGAGGCACGCCGGGCCGTCCGGGTCTGAACGAAGGAGCGCCCACTAGCGCGGGCGCAACGGCTTGTCAACTCATTGACCGCGTCACGCCGACACGGCCTGGAACGGCGCAAGCAGCGTCTCAAGCTGCTTCGTGACCTCGTCGATCGGCGCCATGCCGTCGACCTGGCGCAGGAGGCCGGTCCCGGCATAATGCGCCGAAAGTGGCGCGGTCTGGGTGCGGTAGGCTTCCAGGCGGGTCTTGAAGACCTCCGGCGTGTCATCCTTGCGCACCGGCTCGCCTCGGGCCTCGGCCTCGGCGGCGCGCCTGGCGATGCGCCCGACCAGCGCGTCCTCGTCGACCTTGAACTCGATCACCGCATCGAGGCGCAGGCCCTTCTCGGCCAGCATCGTGTCGAGGGCGACGGCCTGCGCCACGGTGCGCGGAAAGCCGTCGAGGATGAAGCCGTTGCGGGCATCGGGCTCCTCGATCCGGTCGGCGACGATGCCGATCACGATGTCGTCGGAGACGAGCGCGCCGCTCTCCATCAGGGCCTTGGCCTTGAGGCCGACCGGAGTGCCGGCCGCGACCGCGGCCCGCAGCATATCGCCGGTCGAGAGCTGCGGGATTCCGAACCGCTCGACGATCCGCGCCGATTGGGTGCCTTTCCCGGCGCCGGGCGGGCCGAGCAGAATGATCCGCATAACCTGTCACTCCCCTCCACCGCGTCCGGCACGGGATCCTTCCTCCCGGGGCGCGGCCTGTCTGCTTGTTCTAGCCCGAGACCCTGTCCGGCCGGAATCCGACCATGCGCCAAGGCCCTGCCCCGGCGCAAGGGCGCCCGGACCGGTTGTACCGGCCCGGCGGGTCCGTCGCTCGCGCAGGCGTCAGCGCCGGCGCGCGCCGCGCAGCTTGGCCTTCTTCACCAGGCCCTCGTACTGGTGCGCGAGCAGGTGGCCGTGGACCTGCGCCACCGTGTCCATGGTGACCGAGACCACGATCAGGAGCGAGGTGCCGCCGAAGTAGAACGGCAGCGAAGCGTAGGAGACCAGGATCTCCGGGATCAGGCAGATCACCGTCAGGTAGGCGGCGCCGATCACGGTGATGCGCGACAGCACCTTGTCGATGAACTCTGCAGTGCGCTCGCCCGGGCGGATGCCCGGGATGAAGCCGCCATGCTTCTTCAGGTTGTCCGCCGTCTCCTGCGGATTGAACACCACCGCGGTGTAGAAGAAGGCGAAGAAGATGATCAGGGCTGCGTAGAGCAGCATGTAGAGCGGCCGGCCATGGCCGAGATAGGTCGCCAAGGTGGCGACGATGCCGGTGCCGTTCGGATCGGTCTGGAAGCTGGCGGCGGTGGCCGGCAGCAGCAGCAGCGACGAGGCGAAGATCGGCGGGATGACGCCCGAGGTGTTGAGCTTGAGCGGCAGGAACGAGGTCTGGCCCTCGTACATCCGGTTGCCGACCTGACGCTTGGGGTAGTTGATCAGGAGGCGACGCTGGGCGCGTTCCATGAACACGATGAAGTAGACGACGGCGGCGGCCATCACCACCACGCCGAGGATCACCACGGTCGAGAGCGCGCCCTGGCGGCCGAGCTCGAGGGTGCCGGCGATAGCCGAGGGCAGGTGCGCGACGATGCCCGCGAAGATGATCAGCGAGGAGCCGTTGCCGATGCCGCGCGAGGTGATCTGCTCGCCGATCCACATCAGGAACAGCGTGCCGCCGGTCAGCGTGATGACGGTCGAGACCAGGAAGAACGGCCCGGGATCCTGAACGATGCCGCCGGAACTCTGCAACCCGACCGCGATGCCCCAGGCCTGGAAGATCGCCAGCACCACCGTGAGGTAGCGGGTGTACTGGTTGAGCACCTTGCGGCCCGACTCGCCCTCCTTCTTCAGCGTCTCGAGCGACGGCACCACCGAGGTGAGCAGCTGCACGATGATCGACGCCGAGATGTACGGCATGATGTTGAGCGCGAAGATCGCCATGCGCTCGACGGCACCGCCGGAGAACATGTTGAACAGGCCGAGCACGCCACCTTGCGCGTTGGCGAAGCTCTGGCGCAGCGCATCGGGATCGATGCCGGGCAGCGGGATGTAGGTCCCGAGCCGGTAGACGATCAGGGCGCCCAGGGTGAACCAGATCCGCTTCTTGAGCTCTTCGGCCTTGGCGATGGCGCCGAAGTTGAGGTTGGCGGCGAGCTGCTCGGCTGCAGAGGCCATGGGTGACGTGTCCTCGGGTCGGGATCCGCGGCGTCCGCGGGCGGGGACGCGCAAGCGTCCCCCCAAAACACGAGCGGCGGCCGCGCGCTGGGGGCACGGGCCGCCGCCGATGATCGGTGACTTAAAGTGTGCCTTACGCCGACGCAACCGCGTCGTCGGCGGTCGCGAGCGACTGGGTCACCGAGCCGCCGGCCTTCTCGATCGCCTCGACCGCCGACTTCGACGCCCGGGAGACCTGGAAGGTCAGCTTGGCGGTCAGTTCGCCGACGCCGAGGATCTTGACGCCGTCGCGGGCCTTGGAGACCACGCCGGCGGCGATCAGCGCCTCGAGAGTGACCGGCGCCGACGCGTCGAGCTTGCCGGCATCGACCGCCTCCTGGATGCGGCCGATATTGACCGCGTTGAGGTCGGTCGCGCCCGGGTTGTTGAACCCGCGCTTGGGCAGGCGGCGGTGGAGCGGCATCTGGCCGCCCTCGAAGCCCTTGATGGCGACGCCGGAGCGCGCCTTCTGGCCCTTCACGCCGCGGCCGGCGGTCTTGCCCTTGCCGGAGCCGATGCCTCGGCCGACGCGCATCCGCTTCTTGGTTGCGCCTTCGTTGTCACGGATTTCGTTGAGCTTCATCGTGCCCTCCTCACGCCGCGTCGTCGAGAACGCGCACGAGGTGATGCACCTTCGCGATCATGCCGCGCACCGACGGGTTGTCGGGCAGGACGGCGATACGGTGCATCTTGTTCAGCTTCAGGCCGATCAGCGTCTGGCGCTGGCTGGCCTCGCGGCGGATCGGCGAGCCGATCTGCTGCACGCGGACGGTCTTCTCAGTCATGCCGAGCCTCCCTTACGCCACGTCGGCAGAATCGGCCGAGGCGGCCGAATCGGCGTCACGACGGCGGGCCTGGAGGGCCGAGACCTTCAGGCCGCGGCGCGCCGCGACCGCGCGGGGCGAATCCTCGTTCTTGAGCGCGTCGAAGGTCGCGCGCACGAGGTTGTAGGGGTTCGACGAGCCGAGCGACTTCGCCACCACGTCCTGCATGCCGAGCGTCTCGAAGACGGCGCGCATCGGGCCACCCGCGATGATGCCGGTACCGGCCGGCGCCGCGCGCAGGATGACCTTGCCGGCCCCGTGACGGCCCTGCACGTCGTGGTGCAGAGTGCGGCCCTCGCGCAGCGCCACGCGGACGAGACCGCGCTTGGCGGCCTCCGTGGCCTTGCGGATGGCCTCGGGAACCTCGCGGGCCTTGCCGTGACCGAAACCGACGCGACCCTTCTGGTCGCCGACGACGACGAGGGCCGCGAAGCCGAAGCGACGGCCGCCCTTCACCACCTTGGCGACACGGTTGATGTGGACCAGCTTGTCCACGAACTCGCTGTCGCGCTCCTCGCGGTCGTCGCGGCGACGACCCTCACGCTCACGTGCCATGTGTGTTGTCCATCAACTGACGCGGGCGGCGGTCCCGCTCGCTGTTGTGTCATCCGCCGTAAAGAGAGAGGGAGCCTTGCGGCCCCCTCGTCTCCGGGACATCGTGTCGATCCGGGATCGGGATGGCGCACCGACGGCGCCCTCCCCTCGCGGGATCAGAAGTCGAGGCCGCCCTCGCGGGCCGCATCGGCCAGGGCCTTGACCCGGCCGTGATAGAGGTAGCCCGAACGGTCGAAGATGACCTGGGTCACCCCAGCGGCCTTGGCGCGCTCCGCCACCAGCTTGCCGACCTCGGTCGCGGCGGCCTTGTCGGCACCGGTCTTGAGGCGGGCACGCAGGTCCTTGTCGAGGCTCGAGGCGGCAGCCAGGGTGTGGCCGGTCGCGTCGTCGATGACCTGGACGTAGATCTGCTTGGAGGAGCGGAACACCGAGAGCCGCGGACGGCCGTTCGCCGCCTTGCGGATCGCCCGCCGGACGCGCGCGCGGCGCCGATCGAGCAGTTCGATTTTGCGAGACATCGTCGGCGGCCCTTACTTCTTCTTGCCTTCCTTGCGGAAGATGAACTCGCCGGCGTACTTCACGCCCTTGCCCTTGTAGGGCTCGGGGCCGCGATACTCGCGGATTTCCGCCGCGACCTGGCCGACGCGCTGCTTGTCGATGCCGGTGACGATGATCTCGACCGGCCGCGGGGTGGCGATCGTGATCCCGTCCGGGATCGGATACTCGACGTCGTGGCTGTAGCCGAGCGACAGCTTCAGCACCTTGCCGGCGACCGCGGCGCGGTAACCGACGCCGTTGATCTCCAGCTTCTTCTCGTAGCCCTTGGTCACACCCTCGACCAGGTTGGAGACCTGGGCGCGGGAGAGGCCCCACATCGCGCGGGCCTCCTTGGTCTGCGACCGGGGCTGGACCGAGATCGCGCCGTTCTCGTGGCTGACCGACACCTGGTCGGGAACACGGAACTGCAGCTCGCCCTTCTGGCCCTTGATCTTGACGTTCTGGCCGTCGACGGTGGCGGTCACGCCGGCCGGGACGGTCACGGGCTTCTTGCCTACGCGGGACATGCTCGTCTCTCCTTTTCGGCTGTCAGGGTCCGAAGGTCAGAAGACCTTGCAGAGCACCTCGCCGCCGACGTTGCGCTCGCGCGCCTCGTGGTCGGCCATGACGCCCTGAGGGGTGGAGACGATGGTGATGCCCAGGCCGTCGGCGACGCGCGGCAGGGTATCGACCGACGAGTAGACCCGGCGGCCCGGCTTGGAGACGCGCTCGATCGAGCGGATCACCGGCTGGCCGTCGAAGTACTTGAGCTCGATCGCGAACTCGGTGCGCCCATTGCCGTAGTCGGTCGTGGCGTAGTCGCGGATGTAGCCCTCGGACTTCAGCACGTCGAGCACGCGGGCCCGCAGCTTGGAGCCGGGAGTCTGCACGACGTTGCGACGGCGCATCTGGCCGTTGCGGATGCGGGTGAGCATATCGCCCACGGGATCGTTGATCATCTGTGGCGCCCTCCCCTTACCAGCTGGACTTGACCAGGCCGGGGATCAGACCCCGGGAACCCAGGTCGCGCAGGGCGACGCGGGAGATGCCGAGCTTACGGTAGTAAGCCCGGGGACGGCCGGTCATCTCGCAGCGGTTGCGGATGCGGGTCGCGCTGGAGTTGCGGGGCAGCTCCGCCAGCTTGAGGCGCGCCTCGAAGCGCTCCTCCATCGACAGCGACTCGTCGTTGGCGGTCGCCAGCAGCGCCTCGCGCTTGGGGGCGAAGCGCTTGACCAGCTCCCGCCGCTGCTTGTTCTTCTCGATCTTGCTCGTCTTAGCCATTGCTTAAGCTCTCCGGTGTCCGCGTATGGGGGCGGTCCGCCCTCACTGCCGGAACGGGAAGTTGAAGTGCTTCAGGAGCGCCCGGGCCTCGGCATCGGTCTTGGCGGTGGTCGCCACGACGATGTCCATGCCCCAGGTGTTCTGGGCCTTGTCGTAGTTGATCTCGGGGAACACCAGGTGCTCCTTGATCCCGAGGGCGTAGTTGCCGCGGCCGTCGAACGATTTCGGGTTCAGGCCGCGGAAGTCACGCACGCGCGGCAGCGCGATGGTGATCAGCCGGTCCATGAACTCGTACATCCGCTGCTTGCGCAGCGTGACCTTGCAGCCGATCGGCATGTTCTCGCGGACCTTGAAGGTCGCGATCGCCTTGCGGGCCCGGGTGATCACCGGCTTCTGGCCGACGATCAGGCCGAGATCCTCGGCCGCCACGGTGGCCTTCTTGGAGTCCTGGGTCGACTCGCCGACGCCCATGTTGACGACGATCTTCTCGATCGTCGGCACCTGCATCGGGTTGGTGTAGCCGAACTCCTCGATCAGCTTCGGACGCACCACTTCCTCGTAGTGCTTCTTCAGCCGCGGCGTGTAGCCGTCCTTCAGCGCCTCAGCCATCGATCAGATCTCCCGAGCGCTTCGCGAAGCGAACCTTGCGCCCGTCTTCCAGAATGCGAAAACCGACCCGGGTGGGCTTGCCGTCCTTGGGGTCCGCGACCGCCAGGTTCGACAGGTGGATCGCCGCCTCCTTGGAGATGATCCCGCCCTCGGAGGTCTGGGTCTGGCGCGTATGGCGCTTCACCAGGTTGATCCCCCGCACCAGGGCCCGATCTTCCTTCGGCATCACCTGGATGACCTCGCCGGTGCGACCCTTGTCGCGGCCGGTCAGGACGACGACCTTGTCGCCCTTCTTCACCTTCGCAGCCATTACAGCACCTCCGGCGCCAGCGAGATGATCTTCATGTGGTTGCGAGCGCGCAGCTCGCGCGGCACCGGCCCGAAGATACGGGTGCCGATCGGCTCCTTCTGGTTGTTGATCAGCACGGCCGCGTTGCGGTCGAAACGGATCACCGAACCGTCGGCCCGACGGACGTCCTTCGCGGTACGAACGACGACCGCCTTCATGACGTCGCCCTTCTTCACGCGGCCCCGCGGAATCGCCTCCTTCACCGACACCACGATGATGTCGCCGACGCCAGCATACTTGCGCTTGGAACCACCGAGTACCTTGATGCACATCACGCGACGTGCGCCGGAATTGTCGGCGACGTCCAGATTCGTCTGCATCTGGATCACGGCCTAACGCCCTTTCCTTGTTTCAGGCAGGTCTCCGCAGGGCAGGATTGCCCAGCGGACGGCAGCCTGATGGGGATCTCGCGTCCCCGTCCATTAAAAGACCGCGCAGCAGCGCGAGGTCGCGCTGGCGCGGTCAACGAACGCGATGAGGAGCGCGTCACACGCCCTTCATGTTTCGGTGGAGGCCGGCCGTCTACACCGGATCGACCTCGTTGACAAGGCGCCGGAGCGTCAAAAGGCGCTCCGTTCCGGCAAGGCGGTCAGGGGCGCCGGGACGGCGCCCCGTCTTACGCCTCGGCGGTCGCGACGGCCTCGCCCTCGACCAGCTTCCAGGTCTTGAGCTTGGAATAGGGCCGCGACTCCTCGATGAACACCGTCTGGCCGACCTTGGCCACGTTGTTCTCGTCGTGAGCGTGGTAGTTCTTCGACCGGCGAATGGTCTTCTTCATCACCGGGTGGGTGAAGCGACGCTCCACCTTCACGACGACGGTCTTGTCCTGCTTGTCGCTGACGACGACGCCCTGCAGCACGCGCTTCGGCATGGTCTTGAACTCCCTTAGCCCTGCGCCGCCTGCAGCGTCTTCTGGCGCTGCAGGGTGCGGACGCGGGCGATGTCGCGGCGCACTTCGCGCACCCGGGCGACGTTCTCGAGCTGACCCGTGGCCCGCTGGAAGCGCAGGTTGAACTGCTCCTTCTTCAGGTTCAGGAGCTCGTCGCCGAGCTGATCCGGCGACAGCGCGCGCAGGTCAGACAGCCTCTGGCTCGACTTCATCTCGAATATTCTCCTCAGTCGGCGATGCGCTGGATGAAGCGCGTGCGGACCGGCAGCTTGGCGGCACCCAGGCGCAGCGCCTCACGGGCGATGTCCTCGGCCACGCCGTCGATCTCGAACATGATGCGGCCCGGATGCACGCGGGCCGCCCAGTACTCGGGCGCGCCCTTGCCGGAGCCCATGCGGACTTCGGTCGGCTTCGCGGTCACGGGGACGTCGGGGAAGATCCGGATCCAGACCCGGCCCTGACGCTTCATCTCGCGGGTGATCGCGCGGCGGGCCGCCTCGATCTGACGCGCGGTGATCCGCTCCGGCTCCATGGCCTTGAGGCCGTAAGAGCCGAAGTTCAGATCGGTTCCGCCCTTCGCGAAGCCGTGGATGCGGCCCTTGAACTGCTTGCGGAACTTCGTCTTCTTGGGTTGCAGCATGGCAGCCTCTCAAAACTGAAGGGCGGGGGAAGCGCGGCCCTTAGGCCGCGTCCCGTCCGCCGCGCTCGCCGCGCTCGCGGTCACGACGTCCGCCGGAACGGCCGCCCTCCTCGTGCGCGCGCTTGTCCTGGGCCATCGGGTCGTGCTCGAGGATCTCGCCCTTGAACACCCACACCTTGATGCCGCAGGTGCCGTAGGTGGTGAACGCCGTGGCCGTGCCGTAATCGACGTCGGCGCGCAGGGTGTGCAGGGGCACGCGGCCCTCGCGGTACCATTCGAGCCGGGCGATCTCGGCACCGCCGAGGCGGCCGGAGCAGTTGATGCGGATGCCCTCGGCGCCGAGACGCATCGCCGACTGCACGGCGCGCTTCATGGCGCGCCGGAAGGCGACGCGGCGCTCGAGCTGCTGCGCGATCGAGTCGGCCACCAGGGTGGCGTCGACCTCGGGCTTGCGCACCTCGACGATGTTGATCGTCACGTCAGCCTTGGTCATCGAGTTGACCAGCTTGCGCAGCTTCTCGATGTCCGCGCCCTTCTTGCCGATCACCACGCCCGGACGACCCGAGTGGATGGTGACGCGGCACTTCTTGTGCGGGCGCTCGATGACGATCTTCGAGACGGCGGCCTGCTTGAGCTGCTTGAGCAGCGCTTTGCGGATCGCGACGTCCTCGTGCATCAGGCGAGCGTACTCGCCCTTGTTGGCGTACCAGCGCGAGTCCCAGGTCCGGTTGATGCCGAGCCGGAGACCGATCGGGTTGACTTTCTGGCCCATCGATTCCTCCTCAGGCGGCTTCGGCCGGGACTTCCCGCACCACGATGGTGAGGTTCGCGAACGGCTTCAGGATGCGGGCGCCACGGCCGCGGGCGCGGGCGTGGAAGCGCTTGAGAACCAGCGCCTTGCCGACATAGGCCTCCTTGACGACGAGATCGTCCACGTCGAGGTCGTGGTTGTTCTCGGCGTTGGCGATCGCGCTCTCGAGGCACTTCTTGACGTCGACCGCGATCCGCTTGCGCGAGAACTGCAGGTCGGCCAGAGCGGTCGAGACCTTCTTGCCGCGGATCAGCTGCGCCACCAGGTTCAGCTTCTGCGGGCTGACGCGCAGCATGCGCGCGACGGCCTTCGCCTCGTTCTGGGGGAGCGCGCGGGGTGCTGCTGCCTTGCCCATATCAGCGCCTCTTCGCCTTCTTGTCGGCCGCGTGGCCGTGGAAGGTGCGGGTCGGCGAGAACTCGCCGAACTTGTGCCCGACCATTTCCTCGGAGACGTAGACCGGAATGTGCTTCTGCCCGTTGTAGACCCCGAAGGTCAGACCAACGAAATGCGGAAGGATCGTGGAGCGACGGCTCCAGATCTTGATTACCTCGTTGCGGCTCGCGCCGCGCGCGGCGTCCGCCTTCTTGAGGAGGTAGCCGTCGACGAACGGCCCCTTCCAGATTGAACGTGCCATGGGACGAAGCCCTTACTTCTTGCGGTTATGGCGGCTCGACACGATGAACGTGTCGGTGCGCTTGTTCGAGCGGGTCTTCTTGCCCTTGGTGGGGATACCCCACGGCGTGACCGGATGACGACCGCCCGAGGTGCGACCCTCGCCGCCGCCGTGCGGGTGGTCGATCGGGTTCATGGCGACGCCGCGGTTGTGCGGACGCCGGCCGAGCCAGCGGTTGCGGCCCGCCTTGCCGAGCGAGATGTTCATGTGGTCGGGGTTCGAGACCGCGCCCACCGTGGCGTAGCACTGGCCGTGCACCAGGCGCTGCTCGCCCGAGTTCAGGCGCAGCGTGACGTAGCCCTGGTCGCGGCCGACAATCTGGGCGTAGTTGCCCGCGGACCGGGCGATCGCTCCGCCCTTGCCGATCTTCAGCTCGACGTTGTGCACGATCGTGCCGACCGGCATGTTGCCGAGTGGCATGGCGTTGCCGGGCTTGATGTCGACCTGCTCGCCCGAGACGACCCGGTCGCCGGCCTTCACCCGCTGCGGTGCCAGGATGTAGCTCTGCGCCCCACCCTCGTAGCTCACCAGCGCGATGAACGCCGTGCGGTTCGGATCGTACTCGATCCGCTCGACGGTGCCGATCTTGCCGGCGTGCTCACGCCGCTTGAAGTCGATGTTGCGCAGCGTCCGCTTGTGGCCGCCGCCGCGGAAGCGCACGGTGACGCGGCCGAGGTTGTTGCGGCCGCCGGTGGACGACTTGCCCACCGTCAGCGACTTGACCGGCTTGCCCTTGTAGAGCTCCGAACGGTCCACGATCACGAGCTGGCGAAGGCTCGGCGTGACCGGCTTGAATGTCTTCAAAGCCATTGGCTTGTTCCCTTACGCCGTTCCCCTCAGAGCCCGGTCGTGACGTCGATGCTCTGGCCCTCTTCGAGGGTCACGATCGCCTTCTTCACGTCCGAGCGCTGGCCGCGCTGACCGCGGAACATCTTGCTCTTGCCCTTGGTGGTGAGCGTGTTGACGCTCTTCACCTTGACCTCGAACAGCTTCTCCACCGCTTCCTTGATTTGCGGCTTGGTCGCCTTCGGGGCCACCCGGAACACAACCTTGTTGAGCTCCGAGAGGTTCGTCGCCTTCTCCGTGATGACCGGGGAGACGATCACGTCGTAGTGGCGCGGATCAGCGCTCATTTGAATCGCGCCTCCAGCGCATCGACGGCGGCGCGGGTCAGCACGAGCTTCTCGCGGCGCAGGATGTCGTAGACGTTGATGCCCTGCACCGGCAGGACGTCGATCTGCGGCAGGTTGCGGGCCGCACGGGCGAAGTTCTGGTCGAGCTCGGCGCCGCCGATGATCAGGGCGTTCGAGAGCGACAGCTTGCCGAACCGTTCCTTGAGCGCCTTGGTCTTGCCCTCCTCGAGGCGGGCATCGTCCATGACGATCAGCTCGGCGCTCTTGACCTTGGCCGAGAGGGCGTGGCGGAGCGCGAGCGCCCGGACCTTCTTGGGCAGGTCGTGGGCGTGCGAGCGGGTGACCGGGCCGTGGGCGCGGGCGCCGCCGCGGAACTGCGGAGCGGAGGCAGCGCCGTGACGGGCGTTACCGGTGCCCTTCTGCTTGTACAGCTTCTTCGTCGTGCGGGCGATCTCGCCGCGCTGCTTGGTCTGGTGAGTCCCAGCCTGGCGCTTGGCGAGCTGCCAGCGGACGCAGCGCTGCAGCAGGTCGGCGCGGGGCTCGAGGCCGAAGATGGCCTCGTCGAGCTCGACCGAGCCCGCCTCGGCGCCGTCGAGCGTGGTGATCTCGAACTTCATCACGCGTTCTCCTCGGTGGCCGGAGCCGCGGGAGCCTCGACCTGGCTGTCAGCAGGGGTTTCCTGCGGAACAGCAGCCTGCTCGCGGAACTTGCCCGGCATCGGGGCATCGGCCGGCAGCTTGCGCTTCACGGCGTCGCGAACGAAGATCCAGCCGCCGTCGACGCCCGGGACCGAGCCCTCGACCAGGATCAGGCCGCGCTCGACATCGGTGCGCACGACGCGCAGGTTCTGGGTCGTCACCCGCTCGACACCGAGATGGCCCGGCATCTTCTTGTTCTTGAAGGTCTTGCCCGGATCCTGACGGCCGCCGGTCGAACCGATCGAACGGTGCGAGATCGACACGCCGTGGGTGGCCCGCAGACCGCCGAAGTTCCAGCGCTTCATGCCGCCGGCGAAGCCCTTACCGGTGGTCGTGCCCGTCACGTCGACGAACTGACCGGCCAGGAAGTGGTCCGCGGTGATCTCGGCCCCGACCGGGATGATCGCGTCCTCGCTGACGCGGAACTCGGCCAGCTTGCGCTTCGGCTCGACCTTCGCGACGGCGAAATGGCCGCGCTGGGCCTTCGTGACGTTCTTGACCTTGGCCTTGCCGACGCCCACCTGGAGCGCGACGTAGCCGTTCTTCTCGACCGTGCGGTGGGCCACCACCTGGCACTGATCGACCTTGAGCACCGTGACCGGAACATGCTCGCCGGCGTCCGTGAAGACGCGGGTCATGCCGACCTTCTGTGCGATGACTCCTGAGCGCATGGTTCTCCCCCGCGCAGCCTAGTGAAGCTCTAAGGACCCGAGGGTCCTCAGAGCTTGATCTCCACGTCGACGCCGGCGGCGAGGTCGAGCTTCATCAGCGCGTCCACGGTCTGGGGCGTCGGATCGACGATGTCGAGCACGCGCTTGTGAGTGCGCATCTCGAACTGCTCGCGCGACTTCTTGTCGATGTGGGGCGAGCGGTTGACGGTGAAGCGCTCGATCCGGGTCGGCAGCGGGATCGGCCCGCGCACGGTTGCACCGGTCCGCTTCGCCGTCGAGACGATCTCGCGGGTCGACGAATCCAGGATGCGATGATCGAACGCCTTGAGGCGAATGCGGATGTTCTGGCCGTTCATGTGATGTCTACCTCGCGACGGGATGGGGCGGGCACGAGGCCCGCCCCGTCACCTGTCCGCTCGTGGAAGCGCCTGGACGCTTACTCGGTGATGGAGGCGACGACGCCGGCGCCGACGGTGCGGCCGCCCTCGCGGATGGCGAAGCGCAGCTTCTCCTCCATCGCGATCGGCACGATCAGCGTCACGTCCATCGTCACGTTGTCGCC
>JAEWKL010000391.1 GCA_023386115.1 Pseudomonadota bacterium | reverse complement strand
CCGCCCCGGCCCCCGCCCGCCCCGCCGAAGGTCCCCCTCCGAGCATCAGAGAAGGAGAACCATTCATGGCACATTTCGATCTCGCCGATCCAGGCCCGCTCGGTGTCCCGCTCATGCCGCCTGCAGCCACCATCGCGGATGCCCTCAGCGCGGGCGCCCTCAGCGTGGGAGCGACCCTGCACCGTGCGATCGCCATGCCGCTTCTCGGCGCAGCGCTCCTGTCGGCCCTGGCTCTCCCGACTGTGGCGATCGCGGCGGATGCTCAGGGCTTGGTGGATGCTCTGAAGACCGCCGCAGGCAAACCGCCTGGTGTGCGTGCGACCTTCGCCAAGGGACAATGCGTGCGCGGCACCTACACGCCTTCCGCCGATGGCAGTGCCGTCACACGCTCGATCAGCTTCACGCGGCCATGGCCGCTGATCGGTCGCTTCTCGGTCGGCGGCGGGAATCCCGCCGTACCGGATACCGCCAAGACTGTTCTGCGCGGGTTCTCGATCAAGATCCTGTCGGGCGGAGACGAGACCCATCTCTTGTTCGAAAATGCCCCGGTGCATTTCGCTCGTACCCTCGATCAGATGCTCGACTTTCTGCAGGTCCGCGCCCCGGGAACCGACGGCAAGCCCAACCAGGAGGCGATCGCCGCCTTCGCGAAAGCCAATCCGGAGACGACCCGCCAGGCCGCCTTCGTGGCAGGCAGGCCGTTGCCCGGGAGCTACGCCGGAATCGTCTATTGGGGCGTCCACACGTTCACGGGAGTGAATGCCGCCGGGCAGACTGTGCCCTTCAAGTTCAGGATCGTTCCTGAGGCCGGGGAGATCGCTCTGAGCGACGAGGAGGCCAAGGGTAAGCCGTCTCAGTTCCTGAACGCTGATCTCACGGACCGATTGTCACGAGGCTCCGTGAGGTTCGACGTCATGGCCATGCTGGCCGAGGCCGACGACGATCTGGCAGCGGACATCACGCTCCGATGGAAGAACGAAGACGACCGCAAGGCGGTGAGGCTTGGCACGATCGCTGTGACAGCCCTCGAGCCGAATGAGACCTGCAACGACGGGATCTTTGATCCAGGCCAGCTGGCGGACGGCATCGAAGCACCGAAGGATGAGATCTTTACGGCGCGTCGTACGGCCTACGGGATCTCCTTCGGCCTGCGCGCGAAGTAGATCCAGCCGCCCGGCGACTGCCGTCGCCGGACCGCCTCGCCTCCGCGGCGAGGCCGATGCCGACGACATCGAGCGGTGGCGTGTCGGCCACGCCTGCGAGATCGCCGCCGGCATCGATCTGCACCGGCTCAAGGCCAGCCACGCACAGCATGGCCTCGGGCCCCGCGTGACAGGCGCCCGTATCTTCGCCGCCTGGCTCACCAATCGAGACCGCTCGTGACCCGGAGGATGCCCATGGCCGCGCTCGCACCCGAACTCGAGGTCTCCCGCTGGTTCAACGCACCCACGCCGCTTACCCTCGCTGACTCGCGTGGCAAGGTCGTCGTCCTGCACGCCTTCCAGATGTTGTGCCCAGGCTGCGTGGCCCACGGCACGCCACAGGCCGAGAAGCTGCATCGAATGATCGCGAGAGGTGGCGATGTCGTGGTGATCGGCCTGCACACGGTGTTCGAGCACCACGCGGCTATGACCGAGGTGGCGCTCGAAGCCTTCATCCACGAGTATCAGCTGACCCTTCCCATCGGGATCGACCAGTCCGGCGAGGACGGTCCGATCCCTCGGACGATGCGGCGGTACGGCATGCGCGGAACGCCGAGCACTGTCGTGATCGACCGCGAAGGCGTTGTTCGTGAGCACGCCTTCGGGCAAGTCGACGACCTTGCCCTCGGGGTTCTCGTGGGATCGCTGGTGGCAGCGGCTTCAAGCGCATGGGCGGTTCAGGCAAAGACAGCGAGCGGGTGTGACGACACCGGCTGTTCGGTGCCGACGGTGTCGGCTCCATGATCTCGCAAATCCAGCCCATCGTGCTCGTCGGGCCCGTTGCGCCGCTCGGGCCTGACGGTCCGCCGAGCGGCATCGCCAAGCGGTCGGTGCCGGGTCCGTGGACGATCACCGCGACGGGGATCGTGGGCGACGCCCAGGGCGACCTCCGGTACCACGGTGGACCTGAGAAGGCTCTGCACCATTACCCTCAGGACCATTATGCAGCCTGGGCCGACGAAATCGGCGACCATCCGCTCCTCTCGGCGCCTGGCGCCTTCGGCGAGAATCTCGCCACTGCGGGTTGGACGGAACATGACATCTGCGTCGGCGACGTCGTCCGGTTCGGGCCCGTGCTCCTGCAGGTGAGCCAAGGGCGCCAGCCCTGCTTCAAGCTCGACCGGCGCTTCGGGCGTCCGGGCATGGCTCGGGCGGTGCAGTCCTCCGGCCGCACGGGCTGGTACTGGCGGGTCCTGGAGGAAGGCTCGGTCGAGCCCGGCGAGGCGCTCGTCCTGATCGAGCGCCTGCAGCCCGACTGGCCTCTGTCACGGCTCGTCCACCTCTTCTATCGCGACACGCGCCACCGCGGCGATCTGGAAGCCGTCGCCGGGCTGCCCGAACTCGCGGAGAGCTGGCGAGCCCTGGCCCGCCGAAGGTTGGAGAGCGGTGCCGTCGAGGATTGGTCGCGGCGACTGACCGGTGTGGGGACGCCCGAGACGTGACTTACTTGCTGTGGGCCTCACCGGCTCTCGCGGTGATTGCCGCGATCGTCTCCGGCAAGGTCGGAACATTGGGTGCGTCCCTCACGGGGCTCGCCGTCGCGCTGATCGTGGCGCTGTTTGCGGCGCCACACGCATTTCATGCCGGAGATGCGGTCGTTTTCCTCGCCCGCGGCGGCTGGATCGGCTGGATCGTAGTTCCCTATATCCTCGGCGGCCTCTTCTTCTGGCGGATCGCGCTTCGGCCGGGCGGGCCGGCAATCGCGGAGGTGCCGTTGCCTGATGCACGCGCGAGGCGGCGGCTCCTCTTTGCAGCGTGCTTCCTGATCGGTCCGTTTGCCGAAGCGGCAACCGGCTTCGGCGTCGGCATCATCGGGACGATGATGCTGGTGCGGCGCCTCGACGTCGCACCCGTCCCGCTGCTCGCCTTCAGCCTGCTGAGCCAGACCATGATCCTGTGGGGTGGCATGGGAAGCGGCGCCATTGTGGCTGCCGCGTTCGCACGCACGGATCCCACCACGCTGGCGGTCAACACCAGCTGGTTCATGATCGCCTTCAACCTCCTCTGGCTGCCCCTCTTCTGGCGGTTGGCGGACCGTGCCGGCGTATCGTCCGGGTGGCGCGAGCGGGTGAACGAGGCGCTCTGGCTCTGCGCCAGCCTCGCCGCGGTGATCGCCGCGACGGCGGTCCTCGGCCCTGAGACGGCGATGCTCGCCGCCTACGGTCCGTTGATCGCGCTCCGCTCCGTCGTTGACGAGCGGCCGAGCCGCCGCGACCTCATCCTCGCCGCGCGCAAGGTCGCCCCGTTCGCAGCTCTGATTGCATGGCTTCTCCTGACTCGGCTGATCCCGCCGCTGAAGCAGGTTCTTGAGCAAGCCGGGCGTCTCCAGCCATTTCAGGGTGCGCCGGCGTGGTCCCCGTTGTTCCATGCCGGAACGTGGCTCATCGTTGCCGCCGTCATGACGGGTGTGCTGCGAGGCCAGGCATACGCCTTCGTGCAGGAGGCGAGAGGCGCTTGGAGGACGGGGCGATTAGCCGTTTTGACGATCGTCGCCTTCGCGATGATGGCCGAACTCCTGTCCGGATCCGGTGTCGCCGACGGGTTGGCACGCGGCATGTTCGAGGCTCTTGGCCGCTGGTCGGTCCTCGTGACGCCCATCATCTCGGCGGTGTTCGGCGCGCTCGCAAATAGCGGCAACGCAGCCAACGGCCTGTTCATGGCCTCGCAGCTCAGCCTCGCAGTAGAGGCTAATCTGAACCTGGCGGCCGTCGCGTCGCTTCAGCAGGCTGCGGCGCTCTCGCTGAACATCGTTTCCCCGGTTCGCATGTCGGTTGTGTGCAGCTTGGCTGAAACACCGGGGATGGAACGGCAGGCCTACCGCGCCATGCTGCCGTTTGCCACCGGAGTGGTCATTGTCCTGCTCGCATCGGCGCTGATGATTGCGGGGCGACTGCTCTGAAACCAGCGAGATACTAGGCGGCGGCGTTCTACACGCTGATCGAAACGGCCAGGATGGTCGGGCTCGATCCCGAGGGTTCCCTGCGCGACGTGCTCACGCGCATCACCGATCATCCTACCCCGCGCTCGGCCGAACTGTTGCCCTGGAACCGGGCACCGACCGACGGGGCCGAGCAGGTCGCCTGAACAGTTGCTCCGTTACCGAGCGTCTACTTCAAGAATTATCTAAAGTCATTCCTACTCGGCGGCCCCGAAAAAGACCGATGAGCCGAGCAATTGATGCGCGGTTCGATAATCTGCCTTGACATATCCTTCGGTGAAGGAGGCGGCGACGTCGCTCAACCGCTGTCTATACCGTCGCTCCTGCGGGTTCAGCCGGGTGGCCGATATCGCGATTCGCAAGCCCCAGGACCGCAGACCAGTTTGTTGCGCAAGACACCATCCTTCGTCGAGGTCCGCTCGCGCCTCGCCAGGTTTCTCCGGTGCGAGAATGCCAGCACGAATGCGCAGCAAGTCCGGCAGGATCCAACCCTCCCCACTCGCTCTGCAGGAGTCGATCGCCTGTCCGACGTTCGCCAGCGCTTCCGCCCTGCGCCCTTCCGCACTCAGCGCTTCGGCGCAATGGCCCAGGAACATCGCGCGCCGGATCGGCCAGCGCGTGGTCTCAAGAGCATTGATGCCGGCTGTTAGATCCTCAGCAGCCTCGGTGAAGGCACCGCGCAGAAAGTGCAGTGACCCGCGGTAGCATCGGCACCAGGCCCGCCATGGTCCGAAGGCATGCCGGCTCGAAACGTCGGCCAGCACTTCCAGTCGTTCGGCCAGCGCGTCGGCCTCGCCGCAATAGAACGCCACCGGACAGCCGGAATCAACCAGGTTGAGCGCCAGCGTGGTGGCGTGGCCGTGCGCCACGGCATCCGCGATGTTGCGCGCAGCCAATGCGGAGGCCTGATCCTGTAGGCCGCTCAAATAGAGGGCGGCAGAATAGAAAGCTCTACAATTCAATTCTTGATCATATTGCATGCGAACGATAATATTACTGCGGAGCTTGCCGCCGAGAGCGGATTCCAGCATCCTCCTTGCGTCGTCGACACGGCCGAGGAAGAGCAGGGAGATCCCAGTAAGACGATCGGCGACGACAAGGTCCGCCGCTTGTCCCGCCTGACCGCATCGCCCAGCGCGTTCGGCGAACTCGCGAGCGATCGCCAGCGATGCGTCGTAGGAGCCGGAGCAGAACTCGTTCAGCCACGCGGCCCAGCTGGCCTGCAGTTCGAGGTTGGGACTGCCCGCCTCCCGCGCCACCTGCCGCGCTCCCTCGATCAGCGCCCGGGCCTCGTCGCCGGGGCCGATCGTATAAACGAGTGCCGTGCCGAGCGTGGAGAGCAGCGCCACGTGGCGGGACGGCTCGAGCGGCATGCCCTCTTCGAGGCACGCTCTTGCCCGCTCGAACTGCGCCCGACACTCGTCGACGAGCGAGAGCTGGAACCACAATACTGCCGAGGCGATCGTGATCGTGATCCCGATCTCGCGATCCCCCTCGGAGCCAAGGCACCAGTCGAGCGCTGCGCGGACGTTGTCGAGTTGGCCGGCATAGGTCGCGAGCCAGACCGCAGACTGCACGTGCGGCCATTCCTGCTCGGCAACGGCGAGCAAATCCTTCATGTACAGGGCGTGGCGACGTCTGAGGCGATCAAGCTCGCCATTTTGCCTCAGCTTGCCGAGTGCGTAGGCACGCGTGACCTCCAACAGGTGGTAGCGAGGAATGATTTGGGAAAAATCCGCCGCAATCAACGATTTCGACACGAGGCTGGTGAGATGCTCGATGACGTCCCAGCTCGGCTCCTCAATGGCCGCAACCTTGCTCGCGGCATCGAGGGAGAAATGCCCAGCGAAGACGGCGAGCCGGCACAGCGTGATCTGCTCTCCGGCGCTCAGATGATCGTAGCTCCAATTCAGCGTCGCATGGAGCGTTTGATGGCGCGGCAAGGCGGTGCGCCGGCCGTCGACCAGCAGACGGAACATGTCGTCGAGCCGCTGAGCCAACCCCATGATGCCGAACGCGTCGACCCGTCCGGCAGCGAGTTCGATTGCAAGAGGCATTCCGTCGAGCCGACGGCAGATGCCAGTGATCACGGTGAGGTCGTCCGCAGTCGGCTCATAGCTGCCCAATGTCGCGGCGGCCCGTTCGACGAAAAGCTGCACCGCCGGGTATGCGAGCGCGTCGAGGCCGACGGTTTCGCGCGGCGGCATGGCCAATCCGGGCAGCCGCAGGATACGCTCGCCCCTGCCGCGCAGCGGCTCGCGGCTGGTGATCAGGACGCGTAGCTCCGGATTGGCGCCGAGGACCAATTCGGCGAGGCTGGCTGCGGCGTCCAACACCTGCTCGCAATTGTCGAGGATGAGCAGAGCTCGGCCGAAGGGCAGCCGCTCGGAAAGCCGCACCGGTTCTGATCCGAGGGTCATGCCGATCGCGGACGCGATGGCATTCTCGACCGAGGCACGATTGCTGATGAGCGCGAGTTCAACCAGGATCACGACTTCGAGACCGGCGCCCTCCTCCTGCGCCAGCATGGCTCGCGCGACGTCGAGCGCCACCGTGGTCTTCCCGACGCCACCGGGGCCTACTACGCTTACGAAGCGGGATTGGACGAGCACCCGGGAGATCGCCGCCACCGCCGTCTCGCGTCCCAGCACGGGCGTCAAGTTGAGCGGCAGATTCTGCCGGACCATGCGGGGTTGCGCGGTGTCTCCGTCCGCAGCATCGCTGAAGGCGACCTCGGCCACGAAGCTGTACCCGCGTCTCGCGACGTTGGCGATGTAGTGACGCCCGTCCTGCCCATCTCCGAGGACGCGGCGCAGGGCCGTCATCTGCACACGCAGGTTGGCTTCCTCCACGAACAAGTCCGGCCACGCGGAGGCGAGGAGCTGTTGCTTCGTGAGCACCGTGCCGGCGTTTTCGACGAGTGTCACCAACAGCTCCAGCGCCCGCCCGCCCATCGGCACCAGGACGCCATCCTTGCGCAACTGCTTCGACGTGAGCGTGAGGCGAAACGGGCCGAACGAGGCGGTACGGGTGGCGGACTTCATCGACGATCCAAGAGGCACCTGATCGACTGTCGCATCGTGCAATCCTACAAGGTATGGACACGCTTCGAGAAGAGAGCCGGTCATCACATTTTTCGCAGCATCGCAGGGCGTTCGATCGGCGTGGAAGAATGGTGGCCTCGATGAGCAAGACCTGGTCCACGGCGATGTCGCGTGCGGGATCGCCGCCCGGCGGCCTGCGCGTTCCGATACTTCTCGCGTTGCTCGCGATGGCGGGCCCGCTCTACATCGACATCATGCCCGCCATCGTGGCGGCTCTGCGGAGCGAGTACGGCCTCGATGCGACTCAGGCCGGGCTGGTCGCCGCCAGCAACGGCTACGGGTCGACGCTTGGCGCGCTGCTCGCCCTTGTCCTCGTCCCACGTCTCCATTGGCGCGGGATGGCCTGCGGACTGCTCGTCGCTCTCGCCGTCGCCGACATCGCGACCACCATGGTTCGCGGCTACGAGGGCCTGGTCGCTGTACGCGCCGTGCACGGGGTGATCGGCGGGCTGCTCGTCGGCCTGTGCTACGCGCTGATCGCCCGCACTCCGGACCCACGCCTGAGCTTCGGCATCCTGTTCGTGTTCCATTTCGGTTTCGGCGGTCTGGGCATCGTGGCCTCCACCATGCTCGCCCCGACCATGACGCACGGCGTCGTGTTCCTGGTCCTCGCCGGGTTCGGCGTGCTAGCGCTCGCAGTTCTTCCATGGTTGCCGTCGCTGCCGCCGCTGGCAGCACCGGCCGGCCTCGCGGAGGCCGGTCGCGTCCTCCCTCCGAACCGCAGCCTCCTGCGGATCGGCGGGCTCTTCCTGTTCCAGGCCGCCAATCTCGGCCTCGGCGCTTTCTTGATCGGCATTGGCGCCGACCTCGGCCACCCGGCGAGCGTCGCGGGTGCGGCGGTGGGGATCGGCCTATGGGCTGGTGTGCCGGGAGCGCTGATCATGCTGATGCTCAGTCGGTTCTTCGGCTGGCGGCCAATCGTGGCGGTCGTTCTGATTGCGGGATTCAGCAAGCTGCTGGTCGGGTTCGGCGATGAGCCGGCGGTGTTCATCTGTGCGGTCGCGACGGTCTTCCTCGTCATGGCGATGGCGCTGCCCTACGCCTTCGCGATATGCGCGGAGGGCGACGGCAGCGGCCATTCGGCGGTGCTTGCCGGCTTTGCGTCCAAGCTCGGCTTGTCGACCGGACCGGCGGTCGGTGGTCTCATCTACGGGGTCGGTCCCGAAGCCCTGATCGGCACGGCCGCGGGGGGGCGCGCCGGGCCCGCGCCGCAG
>JAEWKL010000336.1 GCA_023386115.1 Pseudomonadota bacterium | reverse complement strand
GCGCGAGCGCATCGCGCAGCTGCGCCAGGAGATCGCCGGCCTGACCGAGCAGGCGGCCGCCAAGGACCGGGAGATCGCGCTCATCGGCACCGAGCTCGTCGGCGTGCGCGATCTGTTCGCCAAGAACCTGGTGCCGATCGGCCGGGTGACGGTGCTCGAGCGCGACGCCGCCCGGTTGCAGGGCGAGCGCGGGCAGCTCGTCGCCGCGACCGCCTCGGCGCGCGGCAAGATCACCGAGACCGAGCTGCAGATCCTCCAGGTCGACGGCGACATGCGCACCGAGGTCGGCAAGGAGCTGGCGGAGATCCGCGGGCGCTGGTCCGAGCTCGTCGAGAAGCGTGTCGCGGCCGAGGACCAGCTCAAGCGCGTCGACCTGCGCGCGCCCCAGGACGGCGTGGTGCACCAGCTGGCGGTCCACACCGTCGGCGGCCTCGTCACGCCGGCCGAGCCCGCGATGCTGATCGTGCCGACGAGCGACCAGCTCGCCGTCGAGGTCCGGGTGCAGCCCCAGGACATCGACAGCGTGCGGCAGGGCCAGCACACCATCCTGCGCTTCCCCGCCTTCAACCAGCGCACCACGCCGGAGATCGACGGCAGCGTGGAACGGGTCTCGGCCGACGTGACGACCGATCCGAAGACCGGTGCCAGCCACTACACCCTGCGGATCCTCGTGCCGCAGACCGAGAAGGACCGCCTCGGCGGTGCGCGCCTGGTGCCGGGCATGCCGGTCGAAGCGTTCCTGCAGATCGGCGAGCGCTCGGTGTTGAGCTACCTCGTCAAGCCGCTGAGCGACCAGATCGCGAAGGCATGGCGCGAGAAGTGACGGTCCGGCGCGAGAAGTGAAGGTTCGGCGCGAGACCGAGGAGGCGGGACACGGGCCGGCGGGAGGCCGGCCCGAATCGTGGACCGGCATCCGTCGGCTCGACATGCTCGACCGCACGGCCTCGCTTTCCCCCCGCCCTTTCCCGGATCCCCATCCGCTGTCGCCTCAGTCGTTGGGGAAAGATGGTGGATGACAAGCAAGACTCAGAGCCGGTTCGACTCGCTGGACGGTATCGACACCCTCTTCGTCATTCCGGGGCTGCGCAGCAGAGCCCGGAATCCAGAACCACAGGATTTGCAGAATAGAGCGTGACGCAACTCGCCTTATTCGACGCCACCTGAGTTTCTGGATTCCTGGCTCCGCTGCGCGGCCCCGGAATGACATGCAGGGCGTTGATACCACCACCCCTAGGTCAAACAGGTTTCCGGTCGGCGAGCCACGGCTGAATGGTCATGTCGCGCAGCGACAGTGATCGCCAGAGATCTGTGGGACCAGCCCGCTGCAGGAGGCAGGATCGGGCCCCTCGCTCGCACGGAGCAGGCGACCGCCTTTCCTGTTCCCCTCCCGTCAGGCGAGACGCCAGCCGGTCTCGATCTCGGCGGCGTGGTACAGGGTCGCCTCGAGGCTCTCGGCGATCGCGACGGTGACGCTCGCGCGGGAGACGCCGCTATCGAGCTGGCCGGTCCAGGTCGCGAGGCCGCCGGCCTCGGCGTGACGGCCCAGCGCGTTGACGTAGATCGCGTCGACGAACTGCGCGTTGCTCAGGCCCCCGACCTTGGCCTGGACCTCCGGGGCCTGCAGGAAGGAGCCGGTGATCAGCTCCAGCGACGTGCCGTGGTCGACCGCGGACGTCCAGGCCGCCAGGCCGCCGGAATCGGGGGCGCGGCCGAGGACGCCGTAGTAGAGCCGCGCCACCTCCGCCGCCTCGGGATTCGGCACGTAGACGCCCGCGTCGAAGGTCGGCTTCAGGTTCGCCGCGTGCTCGGGCGAGAGGGCGAAGCCCAGGGCCGCGTCGGCCCGGCTCATGCCGCCGTTAAGCGCCGTCGTCCAGGCGGCGAGGCCGCTGGCATCGGACGGGCGCCCGAGGGCGGTGCGGTAGAGCTGCTCGACGAAGTCGGCATTCCCGAGCGCGCCGGTCCGCGCCTGTCCCTCCGGCGAGGCGAGGAACGCCGCCGCGATGGTGCGGAGCGGCGTGCCGGATTGCACCGCGTCGATCCAGGACCCGAAGCCGATCGGATCGGGAGCGCGCCCGAGCAGCGCGTCGTAGAGCAGGTAGACCTGGCCACCCACGCCCTGCGCGTCATGCACGACCGTTCCGAACTGCAGCTTGTCCACGGTCGAGACGCGGAGGCCGAGATCCCGCAGGATCGCCAGGTCGAGGGGCGAGATCGATCGGGATTCGCCCGCCGACAGGCCGGTGCCGCCCAGGAGGTCCTTGCTCAGCGGGTCGGAGGCGCTGTTGGCGAGGTGATAATACTGTTCGCCGTTCTTGAGCGTCGTCACCGGCACGGGACCGCCATAGACGGCCTTCGCATTCGTCCCGGTGAAGATCGCGGTCCCGTCGGTCTGCACCGTGACCAGCCGGTCCCAGGTCGTCTCGGTGTTCGCCGGCAGCGCCCCGGTGGACGCGTCGCGGGCCCCGGAGACGCCGAGGGCGTGGGCGATCTCGTGGGTCAGGATCGTGACCGCGTCGTACTTGCCGCGTGGAACGACGGCGCCCGCGGACGGCGCGGGATTGAGGTAGAGGCTCGAGAGCAGGTCGGCGTTGACGTTGACGGTCAGGTCGGGCGCGGCCCCGTTCGCGTCGAGGCCGGTGAGAAGCTCGGTGACGACGTTGCTCTGCGTCACGGTGCGGGCGCCGTCCTTGTCGACCGCGAGCTCGATCGCCGGGCCGGCATCGGCGAGGTAACCGCCGGCCAGTGACGCCACGTTGAGCTGGACGTCGATCGTGCCCGTCCCGGTGATGTAGCGGGACCAGGCATCGAGCGCGGCCCGCATATCGGTCAGCAGCGTCGCGTCCTCGGGGCGCTTCTGCGGGTCGTTGAGGGTGACGGTGTAGGAGAAGGGCATGCCGGCCGAGGATCCGAAGCGCTCACTTGTCTCCAGGGGTCGCATTCCCCGGCACGGCTGTCAAAGCGCCTTTCGACTTGTCCTCGCATGTCACGAATCGAAATGAGTCGTGTTGCATCGGCGACATCAAGCAGCGTCGCCGGGCGCGTCAACATGGCCGCATTGCGGCAGGATACGCAGTCGCCGCCCTGAGAGCCTCGTCCGACGAAACGGAGACCGGTTCGTCGAACACAATGCGGCACGATCGAAGGCCTGGAGCAGCGCACCATCGCCAAGCGATCCCGCGCTGCTCTCAGCATCCTTCCGCCGGCCGCGGACGGCCGAAAGGATGCGAGAACAAGACTCTAAGCGGAGTTGCCCTGTGCGGCTCCGCTCAGCGCGCCAGGATGGCGCGGTAGAGGGCGACGAACTCGTCGTTCATCGCCGCGATGCTGCGCGGCTCGGCGACCTGAGCCTGGAGCCGGCGCCACAGCCCATCCTCGTGCGTGCAGCGGGCGAAGGTGCGCGCCAGGTCCATCCAGTCGTTGGGGCGCACGTGCAGACCGTTCTGCCCGTGGATCACCGCCTCCCGCAGGCCGCCGATGCCCGAGGCGATCACCGGCCGGCGGGCGAGGAACGCCTCCTGGACGACGACGGGAGCGTTCTCCCACCAGATCGACGGCACCACGACCCAGCCCCAGGCGCGCATATGCGCGACGACGGCCTCCGGGTCGTAGACGCCGTGGAACATCAGGCTGCCCGTCCAGCGGTCGAGGCCGGCCAGGAGGTCCTGGCACTCGGGAAGCGCACGCACGCGCGCGGCGTCGCAGCCGAACACGGCGAAGCGGGCCACCGCACCCTCGCGGTCGAGGAAGGCCAGGGCCGCCCGGAGGAAGACGTCGATGCCCTTGTAGGGCGTCGGCTGGCCGAAGAACGCGAAGCTGCGGGAGAGGTCTTGCGGCAAGTCTTGCGGCAAGTCTTGCGGCAGGTCCGGCGACGAACCGCGGGCCGTCGCTCCGAGATCCTCCGGGGCGGGATCCGAGGTCCCGTTGCGGATCACCCGGACCGACTCCGACAGGCCGGCCGCCGCGACCCGGCCGGCCAGGAACGCGCTCGGCGCGGTCACGGCATCGAACGTCGCTATCATCTGGCGCATCAGGGCGGCGCGCAAGGAGAACTCCTCCCTGGCATGCTCGGGGAAGCAGACGTGGCAATCGACCGGCGAGGCGCGCGAGCAGAGCTGGCGGGAGTTCCGCTTCACCATCTGGCCGTGCTGGTAGCAAATCGCCAGGTATTCGTGCAGCGTCAGCACGAAGGCCGCGCGGGGAAAGCGGCGGCGCAAGGCGGCGGCCGCATTCGAGCCCAGCCCGAAGAAGTGGTGGAAGTGGAAGACGTTGACGTCGCGCTCGGCGCACAGGTCCGCGATGGCGTCGAACAAGGCCTCGTCGCCGCTGGTGCCCAGGAAGCCGTCATAGCCCTGCGCGTTCAGGAGAAACTCGTCGCGGTCGTAAGGCACGATCCGCTCGTCGCGGGCAAAGAGCGAGACGGCGGCCGGCACGTGGCGGGGCAGCGCGGCGAGCAGGGTCGCCCGGCCGAGGCGCTCGCGCAGCTGCGCGAACGAGCGCTGGGCGAGGATCTCGCCGCCGCCCTTGCTCAGGGCCGGGTGGGCATGGGCCAGGACGGCGACGCGCAGATCGGTCATGCGGCAGCCTTCCGATGAGCCGGGATGATCGCCTCGAGGCAATCGCGCACGAGCCCGATCGCCTCGCGGCCGTGGAGGCCGACGGGGGGCGGGGCGATCTGCACGACCCCGTCCGCCGCATCGGCCGGGGTTTCCAGCACCTCGAAGGTACGAAACAGGTCGAGGACGATCCCGAGGGTGGAGGCGTAGCAGCGCCGGCCGGTCAGCACGCTGCGGATGTCGGCGGCCCGCGCGAGGACCGGGTAGAAGGCGCTGAGCGGGAAATCGCGCGGGCGCATCATCGGTCCGTCCATCAGGGCGAGGGCGTCGAGGCGGCGCGCGTCCCCGTCGGTGCGGATCTGCACCACCGTGCCGGGCGTGAAATGCGCGAGGATATCGGCGAGCAGCGCGTCGGCAGGGGAGGCGAGCAGCGTGCCGGCGGGAAGCAGCAGCACGAAGTCATGGGCGGACAGGAACCCCGCCTCCAGCGCGTAGATGGACTCGTGCGCCGGCATCCCGTCGTCCTGCGCCGGCGGCCGGGCGGCCTGCGGGTCGTGCAGGTCGCCGAGGAGCGCGACCTCGCCGCGGGCGAGCGCCGCCCCGGCCGGTCTCGTATACA
>JAEWKL010000329.1 GCA_023386115.1 Pseudomonadota bacterium | reverse complement strand
TGTTGTTGGGCGTTTAGGGGGGGGGGGGGGGGGCCGCAGGGCCCCGCCTCACCGGGCGCTCAGGCCACCAATTCGGGCCGGCGCTCCTCCGGATGCGCCTCGTGATGGTGCATCTCCTGGCGCTCGTCCTGGCAGGCGCCCCGGCGGAACAGGGCGGCACAGCGCGATTCGCGGTGGACGCTCAGGATCGAGGCCCGGTCGATATCCGGGTTGTCGGCCAGGATGCGGCGCACATCCTCGACCAGGCGGCCGTACCGGCCGGCGTCGTAGCCGCTCTCCAGCGGGCTGACCGCGATATAAGCCTCGACCACCAGCACCTTCTCGGCCTTCTCGCGCGAGACTTCGGCGGCGATCCAGGCGGATTTCACGAGACGGTTCGGATTGACCATCGGCGTACCTCCATTCGTGTCGGGCCGCTCTGCGGCGGCTTGGTGACTGCCAGACTGCGACACACTGCGCCCTCTGCCAACTCCGCAGACGCTGCAAAGCTCCGATATGTCGCAGGGACATCATGCATCCCGCGCATGAGACGCGGGATCAGAGCGGCAGCAGGCCGTCGCTCTTCACCTCCTCCATCACCGCGTAGGTGCGGGTGTTGTTGACGCCCGGCAACGACAGCAGGCCCTCGCCGAGGAAACGCCGATAGGCCGGCATGTCGGCGACCCGGGCCTTGACCAGGTAGTCGAACCCGCCCCCGACCATGTGGCATTCCAGGACTTCCGGCGCGCGCCGCACCGCCGCCGCGAAGCGCGCGAAGGCGTCGGGCGTGGTCTTGTCGAGCGAGACCTCGACGAAGACGAGCAGGCTCAACCCTAAGCGCTGCGGATCGAGCCGTGCGCCGAACCCGGTGATCACCCCGTCCTTCTGCAGCCGGCGCAGCCGTTCGCCGGTGGCGGTCGGCGACAGCCCGACCCGCTCCGCCAGCTCGACATTCGGGAGACGCCCCTCGCGCTGGAGGATGTTGAGGATCTGGCGATCGATCCGGTCGAGCCCGTCCGTCATTCTCTCTACCAAATCCCGGTTTCGCCGCCGATCCGGCGGCCAACTCGCGATACGCGCCATCGAAGCGCGGCGAAAGGCGATCTAAGCTGAGGATCGTCCCACGTCGCCCGCCCGGACCCGCCCGATGCCCGCCCCCCTCCCCGTCTTCCACGCGCCTTATGCTCCCGACGATACCGCCCTCGCCCGGCACTTCCTGGAGCGGGGCGCCCTGCCGCCGGAGCGCGAGGCCCGGGTCGATGCGCTGGCCCGCGACCTTGTCGGCGCCATCCGGCAGGAGACCGGGGGTCTCGGCGGCGTCGAGGCGATGCTGCGCGAATACTCGCTCTCGACCAAGGAGGGGCTGGCGCTCATGGTGCTGGCCGAGGCCCTGCTGCGGGTGCCCGACGCCGCCACCGCCGACCGGCTGATCGAGGACAAGCTGCGTTTCGGCGGCTTCGAGCAGCACGCCACCCGCTCCGACGCGCTGCTGGTGCGCTCCTCGGCCTGGGCGCTCGGCCTTTCGGCCCGGATCATCCAGCCCGGCGACACGCCGGAGGGAATTTTGGCCGGCCTCGCCAAGCGCCTCGGCCTGCCCGCCGTGCGCCAGGCCGCCCGCCAGGCGATGCGGGTCATGGGCGGGCATTTCGTCCTCGGCGAGACGATCGAGGCGGCGTTGAAGCGCTCGGCGAGCGGACAGGGCCGGCTCTACCGCTACTCCTTCGACATGCTCGGCGAGGGCGCCCGCACGGCGGAGGACGCGCGGGCCTATGCGGCCTCCTACGCGAGCGCCATCGCGGCGATCGGCCGGGCGGCGGGCAACCGGGCGTTGCCCGATCGGCCCGGCATCTCGGTCAAGCTCTCGGCCCTGCATCCGCGCTACGAGGCGGTCGGCCGCGACCGGGTGATGGCCGAGCTGGTGCCGGTGCTCCTCGGCCTCGCCCAGGCGGCGAAGCGCGACGACCTCAACTTCACGGTCGATGCCGAGGAGGCGGACCGGCTCGAACTTTCCCTCGACGTCATCGCGGCAGTGCTGGGCGACCCGTCGCTCGCCGGCTGGGACGGGTTCGGCCTCGCGGTCCAGGCCTACCAGAAGCGCTGCCTCCCGGTGATCGACCACGTCGCGGATCTGGCCGCCCGCCTCGACCGGCGGCTGATGGTCCGCCTCGTCAAGGGCGCCTACTGGGATACCGAGGTGAAGCGGGCCCAGGAGCGCGGCCTGCCCGATTACCCCGTCTTCACCCGCAAGAGCATGACCGACCTGAGCTACGTGGCGGCGGCCGAGCGGATGCTCGCCCACCGGCCGCGGCTCTTCCCGCAATTCGCCACCCACAACGCGCTCACCGTCGCGGCCATCGTCGAGCGGGCCGGGCCTGAGGCCGGCACCTACGAGTTCCAGCGCCTGCACGGCATGGGCGAGGCGCTCTATGCGCGCCTTCTCGCCGCGGTGCCGGGCGCGGCCTGCCGCACCTACGCGCCGGTCGGCGGCCACCGCGACCTCCTGGCCTATCTGGTGCGGCGCCTCCTCGAGAACGGCGCCAATTCCTCCTTCGTCTCCCAGGCCGCCGATCCGGCGGTGCCGGTCGAGACCCTGCTGCGCCGCCCGGCCGAGAGCGTCGGCAACCCCGACCGCGCCCGGCACCCGAAGCTCCGGCGTCCGGCCGCGCTCTTCGCGCCGGAGCGGATCAACTCCGCCGGATTCGAGTTCGGCGACCGGGCGAGCCTGGAGCGCCTGACGGACAGCGTCGCCGCCGCGCGCGGCCCTGCCCAGGCGGCGCCGGTGATCGACGGCGTCGTGCAGGGCGGCACGC
>JAEWKL010000292.1 GCA_023386115.1 Pseudomonadota bacterium | reverse complement strand
CCCGCATCCCCTTGACCCTCGGGGGGGGGGGGGCGCGCTCGCGCGCCCCGCCTGGAAGGACGTCAGGTCAGAGCGCGAAGACGTAGAGCATCGAGCCGGTCTGGATGTTCTTCAGCTCCGGGGTCGAATCGATGAACCACTTGTCCCAGGCGCCGCCGAGACCGACCAGGATCGCGACGTATTGCTTGCCGTCGACCGTGAAGGTCATCGGAGGGGCGTTGACGCCGCCGCCGGTGCGGAATTCCCACATCTTGTCGAGGGTCTTGGCGTCGAGGGCCATCACGCCGCCGGAGGGCTCGCCGGTGAAGACGAGGTCCGGCGTCGCCAGCATGCCGCCGAGCAGCGGGAACTGGGTTTCGTGCTTGCCGGCAACCTTGCCGGTCTTCACGTCGATCGCCGTCACGCTGCCGGTGATCCTGAACGGCTGGCTCGGCCCGCCGCCGGTGAAGAACTCCCGCGGCTTGAGGCTCGCCTGCGTCATCGCCTCGTGGGTGACCCGGTTGCAGCTCTCGATGACCGGGATGTACCAGTATTGCAGGTTCGGGTTGTAGGCGGTCGGCGGCCAGTTCTTGCCGCCCATGTTGCCCGGGCAGAAATCGGCGTTCTTGTTCTCGGCCGACGGCGTCGCCGCCGGGTTGTAGCGCTGCACGTCCTTGTTCGGGTCGTACTCGAACGGCTTGCCGGTATCGGGGTTGATGCCCTTGGTCCAGGTCACCTTCTTGACGAAGGGCGTCGCCCAGACGAACTGGCCGGTGGTGCGATCGACCGCGTAGGCGTGGCCGTTGCGGTCGGCCTCGATGGCGAGCTTGCGGCCGCCGGCATCGACCAAGAGGTTCTCCGACACGCTGTCGTAATCGTAGGGATCGTTCGGCGTGTGCTGGAAGTGCCACTTGATCTTGCCGGTCTGGGCGTCGAGGCCCAAAGTCGAGTCGGTGTAGAGGTTGTCGCCCGGGCGGTAGGCGTTGTCCCAGTCGGGGCCCGGATTGCCGACACCCCACACGATCGTGTCGGTGTCGGGGTCGTAGGTGCCGGTGACCCAGGTCGAGCCGCCGCCGCTCACCGCGGAGTTGTTGTCGCCCTTCCAGGTCTCGTAGCCCGGCTCGCCCTTGCCCGGGATGGTGTGGGTGCGCCAGACCTCCTTCTCGGTCTTCAGGTCGGTGGCGGCGATCCAGCCGCGGATGCCGTACTCGGCGCCGCCGACGCCGGAGATCGCCAGGCCCTTCACGATGAGCGGCGCGCCGGTGATCGTCTCGCCCTTGTCCGGATCGGCGACCTGGCGCTGCCAGGCGACCTGGCCGGTCTCCTTGTTGGTGGCGATCAGGCGACCGTCGAGCGTGTGGCTGACCACGAGGTCGCCCCAGAGCGCGACGCCGCGGTTGTTGACGCCGCAGCAGGCGACCGCGCCGGCCCATTCCCGGTCGGTCTTGGGGTCCATCTTCCAGAGGAGCTTGCCCTCGCCGCCGCGCGTGTCGATCTTGTAGACCGAGCCCCACCCGTCGGTGACGTACATCATGCCGTTCTCGACGATCGGCGTGCCCTCGAGCCCGCCATGGCTCCAGATGCCGCCGCCCTCGATGCCGCCGAGATGCATCGTCCAGGCGACCTTGAGGTTCTTGACGTTGCCCTTGTTGATCTCGTTCAGCGTCGAGTAGCGGTGCCCGGCGAAGTTCTTGTGGTGGTGGATCCAGTTGCCGTCCTCCTTGTCGGCGTTCAGCAGGCGGTCCTGCGTGACGCCGGCATCGGCGGCGAAGGCCGCGGGGAGGGGCAGGGCGGCCGTCGTGAGCGCGGCGAGGGAGGTCGCGGCGAGGATGCGCCGCGCCGTGCGTGACGTCGTCATGGTGGTTTCCTCCGAACGGCCTTTTGGTCTGTTGTCGCCGCGGCGCGGGCCGTCTCGCGGTCGGGCGTGGCGAGGATAATATACCTAGCTGCGGCGCTGGTCGCCTCACGGACCGGCGCGGACCTCCACCGGCACCTCGACGGAGCCGGCCTTGCGGAAGCTCGCCGCGCAGGTGAAGCGTTCCCCCGCGGCGAGGGGCTGGCGGATCTGGAGCAGCATCACGTGCATGCCCTCCGGCGTCAGCTCGGTCTCGCCCGCCGCCTTGAGGGCGATGGCCTGGACCGGGCGCTTCGAGGGCGGGCCCTCGCCGCCCTTGTCCACCGTCACCCGCTCGCTGAAATTCGCGAACGGGCAGCGGAAGCGCAGCAGGGAATCGGCCTCGGCGGCCCGGTTCAGGATCGTCATCCGCAGCGGGATGTCCGACCCGACCTTTTCGGTGGGAGCCACGGAGGCGTGCAGAACGTCGATGTCGCCGGCCATGGCCGGGACACAGCCTAGACAGAAGGCAACAATCGCGCTGGTCATCCAATGAAAGGGGCGCGTCTTCAACGGCATGGCGGTGCCGTCTCGGCGTCAAGGCGCGACATGGATGCTGGCATCCATTCTCCTCCACTATGATCAGCTTCGCCTTTTCGCGGCGAATTGCGCATGAGGGTAGCCGGCACCCGTGCTCCGTCAAGATCCGGGATTAGCGCGCCGCGGAAAATCGTCCGCGACCGATGCACACGGACCCGGCGCCAAGGCCCCTCCCGCAACAGGTCCGGACGCGCTAGCTTGGACGGTTGACGAGGCCAGACGGGGAGGACGAACGATGCCCGACACGGAGAATCCGGCAACGGAGCGGGCACGCGAGCGGGGCCGCTTCGACATCGGGGCGATCGCCGCCGCCCTGCCGGAGAGCGCCACGACGATGCTCGTCGACACCTACCTGACCGACCGGCCGGCGGCGAGCGCCCGGGTGTTCCGCGTCTACCGGCCGACACCGGCACATTACCATGAGGGCTGCGACGAATACCTCTACGTGCTCTCCGGCCGCGGCACGTTCTGGATCGGCGACGCCTCCGACGAGGCGGAGTTCGGTCCGGGCCAGCTCCTGTTCTTCGAGCGCGGCGTGATCCATGCGCTGCCCCGCCTGCTCGAAGAGCCGGTGGTCTTCCTCTCCGTCGACACGCCCCGGCGCGCCCCGACCGACGTGATCTTCGTCGATCCGACGACGGGCACCGCGCAGAGCTTCATGGCCCGCAACGCCCCGGGCCTCGATCCGGCTTGACCTTCCGGGCCCCTCCCGCGATGCACGCGGCAGAACGATGGGAGGATACGGAATGGCGGGCGAGAGCAAGGTCGCGTTGGTCACCGGCGCGGCACGGGGCATCGGGCTGGCGACGGCGCAACTCTTCCTCGACGAGGGCTGGCGCGTCGCACTCCTCGACATCGACGGCGCGGCGCAGGAGAAGGCCGCGGCAATGCTCGACCGGCCCGACGACGCCCTGGCGCTGACCGCCGACGTCGCCGACCAGCAAGCCGTGGCGAACGCGGTCGCTCAGGTCGAGGCCCGGTTCGGCCGGCTCGACGCGCTCGTCAACAATGCCGGCACCGCGGTGTTCAAGCCGCTCCTCGAGACCAGCCACGCCGAATGGGCCCGGGTGCTCGCCGTCAACCTCACCGGCCCGTTCCTCTGCGTGCAGGCGGCCGCCCCCGTGATGGCGCGGGGCGGCGGCGGGGCGGTCGTCAACATCACGTCGATCTCGGGCCAGCGCGCCTCGACCCTGCGGGTCGCCTACGGCACCAGCAAGGCCGCGCTCAAGCACCTGACGAAGCAGCAGGCGGTCGAGCTCGCCCACCTGAACATCCGGGTGAACGCCGTGGCACCGGGCCCGGTCGATACCGCTATGGCGAAGGAGGTCCACAGTCCGGCGATCCGGGCCGATTACCACGACGCCGTGCCGCTCAACCGCTACGGCCTGGAGCGCGAAATCGCGGATGCCATCGTGTATCTGTGCGGTCCGCGGGCGAGCTACGTCACCGGGCAGACGCTCGCGGTGGATGGCGGCTTCGACGCTGCCGGGATCGGGCTGCCAACCCTTAGGCGGGACCTCGCGGCCCGCTGATGCGGCGGGACCTCGCGGCCCGCTGATGCGGCGGGACCTGACCGCTCGCTGAGTCCCTCCGTGTTGTAATAACGTTACGCTCGGCGTGCCATGTGCGGGATGCGCCGAGTCTCCCCTTGCCAGCCCGTCTCCGCCTGCGCGAATGCAACGTTATAGCATTCACGGGGGCGGGCATGGGCAAGGCAGGGTCGTTCGGGGCGGGTCCGGTGCTGCTGGCGGCGGCCGTCACCTTCGCGGGGCCGGCATGGGCCGAGGACATCGCCCTCGACACGATCGACGTCGCCTCGCCGAGCCCGATCGCAGCGGCGCCCTCCGGCGGGGCAGGGGCGTCGGGCGCCTTCCCGGTCGGGGTGCTGCCGGTCGTCACCACCACCTTCTCGCCGGTCACGGTGGTGACCCAGGCCGACATCGTGCGGCAGCAGCCCCGCACCCTGGGCGACGCCCTGTTCGACCGGCCCGGCCTTTCCGCCACCACCTACGCGCCGGGGGCGGCGAGCCGACCGATCATCCGCGGCCTCGATACCAGCCGGGTGCGGATCCAGGAGAACGGCATCGGCGTCCACGACGTCTCGGATCTCGGCGAGGATCACGCCGTGCCTATCAACCCCCTCGTCGCCAACCGTATCGAGGTGATCCGCGGCCCCGCTTCCCTGCGCTACGGCAGCCAGGCGATCGGCGGCGTGGTCTCGGCGGAGAACAACCGCATCCCGACCGTCGCTCCCCCGAACGGCATCGCCGGGCAGGTCACCACGGGCTATTCGTCGGTCGATCACGGCCGCAACGCCGCCGCGACGGTGGACGCGGCCGGGCAATCGGTCGCCTTTCACGCCGACGCGTTCAAGACCGCCGCCGACAGCTACGGGACGCCGCTGGGCATCCAGCGCAACTCGGCCAACGACTCGCAGGGCGGCGCGGTCGGGATGTCGTACCTGTTCGACCGCGGCTTCGTCGGCCTGTCCTTCAGCCATTACGACGCGCTCTACCAGATCCCGGGCGGGGAGGCCGCCCAGAGCCGCACCCGCCTCGACCCGACCCAGGACAAGCTCCAGGCCAAGGGCGAGTACCGTCCGGTCGACGGGCCGGTCGAGGCGATTCGGTTCTGGCTCGGCGGCTCGACCTACAAGCACAACGAGATCGGCATCGGCGAGACCGGGATCGACGGCATCCAGGCGACCTTCAAGAGCCGCGAGGCGGAAGGCCGCCTCGAGATCCAGCACGTCCCGGTGCTCACCAGCCTCGGCACGCTCACCGGCGCGCTCGGCCTCCAGGCCGACCGGCGGCTGATCGGGACCTCGGGCGAGGCCGGCGGCCTCCTGGCGCCGACCGATTCGCGCAGCAACGCCGTCTACCTGTTCGAGGAGCTGCGGCTGGAGCGGGGCCTGCGCCTCCAGGCGGCCGGCCGGATCGAGGGCGCGCGCTCTACCGGCACCGCGACGCTGTTCCCGGGCGATTACATCCCGGTCGAGGGCGAGGACCCGCTCGCTTACGGCCGCCGCCGACGCTTCGCCCCGAAGAGCGCGAGCTTCGGCGTGCTGCAGGACCTGCCCGACGGCTTCGTCGCCAGCCTCACCGGCCAGTATGTCGAGCGCGCCCCCTCCGCCTTCGAGCTCTATTCCCGCGGGCCGCACGACGCGACCGAGACCTTCGAGATCGGCGACCCGAACCTGAAGAAGGAGCGGGCCCGCACCATCGAGGCCAGCATCCGCCGCGCCGTCGGCCCGTTCCGCCTCGACGCCACCGGCTACTACACCCGCTATACCGGCTTCATCTATAAGCGCCTCACGGGTCTTCGCTGCGGCGACGATTTTTCGAGCTGCGGCAGCGACGGCGAGCTGGCCCAGATCGTCTACTCGCAGCAGAACGCCACCTTCGCCGGCGCCGAGATCGGCTCGCAGCTCGATCTGCTGCCGGTCGGCAACGGCTTCGCGGGAATCGAGGCGCAGTACGATTTCGTGCGCGCCACCTTCGACGACGGCACCTACGTCCCGCGCATCCCGCCCCATCGGGTCGGCGGCGGCGTCTTCCTCCGGGCGGAGGGCTGGTACGCGCGGGTGAACCTGCTCCATGCCTTCGCCCAGACCGAGACCGCGCCGTACGAGACCCGCACGCCGGGCTACGACAACCTGCGGGCGGAGGTCAGCTACACCAGGGCCTTCGATCCGGCGGTCGCGGGCTGGAGCGAGGTGACGCTCGGGGTGCAGGGCACGAACCTGCTCGACGACGTGATCCGCAACTCGGCCTCGTTCAAGAAGGACGAGATCGTGCTGCCGGGGCGGAATGTGCGGGTGTTTCTGACGGCGCGGTTTTGAGAGCCAAATCAAGCCTCTCTCAGGTGGACCTGAATCCCTCCATCGTCATCCCGGGTTCTCGCCTTTGGCGAGCCCGGGAT
>JAEWKL010000213.1 GCA_023386115.1 Pseudomonadota bacterium | reverse complement strand
CGGCGCGGTGATCGGGGTGGTGCTGGCCCTCTGGCTCGTCGCCGCCAACGATGTCGGCGCCGTGGCGGACGCCTTCGGCCGGGTCGGGTTCCTCGGCATCGTCGCGGTGGTGCTGGTGCGCATCGCGATCATCGGGCTGTGCGGGATCGCCTGGGCCCGGACCCTCGCGGGCCTCACCGCCTTGGCCGCCGGGCCGTTCGTCCTGCTGCGCTTCGTGCGCGAGGGGGTCAACGTGCTCCTGCCGGTCGCCTCGGTCGGCGGCGAGGTCCTGGGGGCGCGGCTCCTTACCTTCTGGGGCGTCACCGGGGCGGCGAGCGCCGCCAGCATCCTGGTCGACCTGTTCTTCCAGGTCGTCACCCAGGCCCTGTTCGCGCTGACCGGGGTCGTCCTCCTGTCGCAGCTCGAGGGCGAGCAGGCCGCGACCCTGGCGGCCTGGTGCGCCAAGGGGTTGGTCCTGAGCGGAATCGTGCTCGCCGCCTTCTTCGCGGTGCAGCGCTACGGCGGTGCCGCCTTCATCGAGCGACAGGTGACGATGCTGGCCCGCCGCTTCGCCGCGGAGAGCGGAACGGCGCCGGCCGGCGGCGGCGTGCAGGCGGCCCTCGACGCGGTCTGGGACCTCCGGCGCTGGCTGCCCCTCACCCAGGGCGTCCTGCTCCACCTCGCGGCCTGGTTCCTCGGCGCCCTGGAGATCTGGATCGCGCTTCGCTGCATCGGCATCGAGGGCGTCACCTTCGCCGAGGCGGTGGTGCTCGAGTCGCTCAGCCAGGCGATCAAGTCCGCCGCCTTCCCGGTCCCGAGCGGGCTCGGCGTGCAGGAGGGCGGCTTCGTGCTCCTCGGCGGCCTGTTCGGCATCGATCCGCACACGGCGCTGGCGCTCTCGCTGGTCAAGCGGGTGCCGGATGTGGTGCTGGGCGTGCCGGCGCTGATGGCCTGGCAGACGATCGAGGCCCGCCGCGGGCTGATGGTGAAGGCGCCGCCGGCAATCTAGCCCGTTCGGCCAGCGGCGACCGCGCGCGCGAGCACGTCCGGCGTGTCCGGAGCATTCATCGCACGGGCGGCGCTCTCGGCGGTGTGGCCGCCCGCGTCCCGGTGCGTCGGGTCGGCGCCGCGGGCGAGCAGCGTCTCCACCATCTCGACGCGGTTGAACATCGCGGCCGTCATCAGGGCGGTGCGCCCGTCCGGCCCGGCCCCGTCGATGGCGGCCCCGCCGTCGAGGAGGGCCAGCACCACCGGCATCGCGCCCTTGAACGCCGCGGCGGCCAAGGGAGTCTGGCCGCGGTCGTTGGCGATCTCCGGGTCGGCCTGGTGCGCCATCAGCACGCCGACGGTCTCGGCTTGGCCGTGATAGGCCGCGAGCATCAGGAGGGTGTCGCCCTTGTCGTTGCGCAGGTTGGGCGGCAGGCCCATCCCCAGGAACTCGCCCAGCTCCGCGTGGTGGCCGAGGCGGGCATACTGGAACACCCGGCCCGCGAAGGCGATCGTGTCCTCGTCCAGCATCGGCCGCGCCGGGGCGCCGGGCTCCTCGTTCTGCATCGCGCTCGCGTCCGTACCTCGTCGAAGGCGGATATCGGGCGGAGGGGCCAGGTGCCAAGGGGGGGCAGCCAAGGGGGGCAGCCAAGGGGGAGCAGTGGGGGGAATGCCGTCAGAGGATGGCCCCAGGCGCGGATCGGCCACGCGGGAGGCGCGAGCGGGCCCGGCGCCCATCCATGTTAGGACGGAATTCACTACGCGCCCGAGAAGCGTCGGACGAGGTCAAGCAATAACAGGTATCTTCACCAAAGCCCGCGCACTTGAGAGGCCACACAGAGTTCGAGCGCGAGACGGACGTCGTGGCCACCCTTTACGATTGTATTGCCGGATATCACGACCTCAAGCTGGTTCTGCTCGCAGCGGTTGTGTGCAATCTTGCCGCAGCGACCAGCCTGACGCTCCTCGACCATGCCCGCGTCAATGTCGGGCGGGAGCGCCGGCTGTGGCTCGCCACCGCCGCCCTTGCGGGCGGGACCGGGATCTGGGCGACGCATTTCATCGCCATGCTGGCCTTCTCGCCCGGCATTCCCTCCGCCTACGACCTCGGCCTGACGGGACTGTCCCTGCTGATCGCGATCGGCATGGCGGCGGCCGGCTTCTGGATCGCCCTGCGGCCGGGCCTGCCCGCTGCGGCCTGGCTCGGTGGCGCACAGATCGGCCTCGGTGTCGGGGCCATGCACTTCACCGGCATGGCGGCCTTCGAGGTGGCGGGCCGGGTCACCTGGGATCAGACTCTCGTCCTGGCGGCCCTCGCGGCGGGCGCCGGGCTCGGGAGCGTAGCGCTCGCCACCACCCTGCGGGCCGGCTCGGTCCGGGCGAAGCTCGCCGGAGCCGGCCTGATGGTGGCGGGCATCTGCGGCCTGCACTTCACCGCGATGAGCGCCGCCGTCATCGTGCCGGACCCGTCGGTCGCCCTGTCGGGCACGGCGGTGCCGGCGGAGATCCTCGCGGTGGCGGTGGCGCTCGCCAGCATCACGATCCTTCTCCTGGCCTTCGCGGGCCTGTGGCTGCACCTGCGCGACGAGCGCCGCTCCGCGCTCGAGAGCGACCGGATGCGGGGGCTCGCCAACGCCGCCGTCGAGGGGCTGGTGGTCTGCGACGGCGACCGGATCGTCACCGTGAACGACAGCTTCGCCGACCTCGTCGGCCTGAGGCCCGAGGCGCTGACCGGGGCGGCCCTGTCGGGCCTCCTCGCCGAGCCGGCCGCTGCCGCCGCCGCGGAGGCGCCCGAGGCGCAGCTGCGCCGCCATGACGGCAGCCAGGTGCCGGTCGAGGTGATCCGCCGGGTCATCGACTTCGCCGGCCGCCCCCACGCTGCCCTGGCGGTGCGCGACCTGCGGGCGCGCAAGCGCGCCGAGGCGCGGATCGCCTATCTGGCCCACCACGATGCCCTCACGGGCGCGCCGAACCGCACCAGCTTCAACGCCCGGCTCGCACAGGAACTCGCGCTCGCCCAGGCCGCCGACCGGCCGCTTGCGGTGCTCTGCGCCGATCTCGACCGCTTCAAGGAGGTCAACGACCTGTTCGGCCACGCCGCCGGGGACGGCCTGCTGCGCGCCGTCTGCGCGACGATCACCGCCGTGCTCGGTCCGGGCCAGATGCTGGCGCGGCTCGGCGGCGACGAGTTCGCCGTGCTGGCGCCGAACCTCGACGCGGCCGGTGCCGAGGCGCTCGGCGAGGCGATCCTGGCGGCTCTCCGGCGGGCCGAGACCGGGCCGGCCGGCGCGATCGCGGCGGCGAGCCTCGGCATCGCGCTCTTCCCGCATGACGGCGTCGAGGCCGAGACCCTGATGATCCAGGCCGACACCGCCCTCTACCGCGCCAAGCAGGAGGGCCGCGGCCGCCTGCGCTTCTACGAGGCGCGGATGGGCGTGCAGGTCCGCGAGCGACGCCAGATCGAGCACGACCTGCGCCACGCCGTCGAGCGCGGCGAGCTGAAGGTCGTCTACCAGCCCCAGACCCGCATCGACACCGGCGAGGCGGTGGGCTTCGAGGCGCTGCTGCGCTGGCATCACCCGGAGCGCGGCACCGTCCCGCCCGACCGGTTCATCCCGATCGCCGAGGAGACCGGCAGCATCCTCGGCATCGGCGAGTGGGTGCTGCGCGAGACCTGCC
>JAEWKL010000094.1 GCA_023386115.1 Pseudomonadota bacterium | reverse complement strand
GCTCTCAGCGCCCCAGGTCTCTCAGCGCTGAGAGGCCTCTCAGCGCTCGAGGCCTCTCAGCGCTCGAGGCCTCTCAGCGCTCGAGGCACATGGCGACGCCCATGCCGCCGCCGATGCAGAGCGTGGCGAGGCCCTTCTTGGCGTCGCGGCGCTGCATCTCGTGCAGCAGGGTGACGAGGACGCGGGCGCCGGAGGCGCCGATTGGGTGGCCGATGGCGATGGCGCCGCCGTTCACGTTCACCTTCGCATCGTCGAAGCCCAGGTCCTTGTTGACCGCGAGCGCCTGGGCCGCGAAGGCCTCGTTGGCCTCGATCAGGTCGAGGTCGGATGCCTTCCAGCCGGCCTTCTCAAGGGCCTTGCGCGAGGCCGGGATCGGGCCGGTGCCCATGATCTTCGGGTCGACGCCGGCGGTGGCCCAGGAGCGGATGGTGGCCAGCGGCTTCAGGCCGCGCTTCTCCGCCTCGGCCGCCGACATCAGCACCAGGGCGGCGGCGCCGTCGTTGATGCCGGACGCGTTGCCGGCCGTGACGGTGCCGTCCTTCGAGAAGGCCGGCTTCAGCTTGGCCATGCCCTCGGGGGTCGCGCCCTCGCGGATGTACTCGTCGGCATCGACCACCACGTCGCCCTTGCGGCCGGGCACGGTGACGGGGACGATCTCGTCCTTGAACCGGCCTTCCTTCTTGGCGGCCTCGGCCTTGTTCTGCGAGCGGGCGGCGAAGGCGTCCTGCTCCTCGCGGGTGAGCTGCCACTGCTGGGCGATGTTCTCGGCGGTGTTGCCCATGTGGTAGCCGTTGAAGGCGTCCATCAGGCCGTCCTTCAGCATCGTGTCGACGAGCTTCAGGTCACCCATCTTCTGGCCGCCGCGCAGGTACTGGGCGTGGGGGGCCATCGACATCGATTCCTGGCCGCCGGCCACGATGATGTCGGCGTCGCCGTTGGCGATCTGCTGCATGCCGACCGCGACGGTGCGAAGCCCCGAGCCGCAGAGCTGGTTGAGGCCCCAGGCGGTCTTCTCCTGCGGGATGCCGGCGGCCATGGCAGCCTGGCGGGCCGGGTTCTGGCCCTCGCCGGCGGCGAGCACCTGACCGAAGATCACCTCGTCGACCTCCTCGGGGGAGACCTTGGCCCGCTCCAGCGCCGCCTTGATGGCGACCGCGCCGAGCTTGTGGGCGGGCACGGTGGCGAAGGCCCCGTTGAACGACCCGACCGGGGTGCGGGCGGCACCCACGATGACGATTTCAGCCTTCTCAGCCATGCGCCTCTCCTGTGACCCTCTCCCAGCGTCGCGGGATGCCGCCGGCCCGCTCCCGGCGGCGTGTGTCCCGCGTGCTTTGGGGTGGATGAAAGCGTTGCCCTGGACGAAGTCAAGGCGTGCACGACCGGTTCTGGCGCTGGCAGCGCGGCCAGTTTGCGTGGACGGCGCGCAGATTGCTATTTTCGCCAGCACACGAAGGCCTTAAGGTTCACTCATGAGAACCGGTGAAAATTCGGCTCGCCCGGCGCCGTCCAGTTCCCGCGGGGTTCGCCAAGCAATTGGCAAAGAGGGAGGCCACGCACCGATGGCGGAAAGCGGAAAGTCGACACCCACCGTCATCAAGAAGTACGCCAACCGGCGTCTCTACCACACGGGCACCTCGACCTACGTCACGCTCGAGGACCTCGCCGCGATGGTGCAGGCCGGCGAGGATTTCGTGGTCTACGACGCCAAGTCGGGCGAAGACATCACCCGCTCCGTGCTCACCCAGATCATCTTCGAGCAGGAGAACAAGGCCGGCGCCGAGAACCTGCTGCCGGTGGCCTTCCTGCGCCAGCTGATCCGCTTCTACGGCGACAGCATGCGGGCGATGGTGCCGAGCTTCCTCGAATACTCGATGGATCATCTTGCCCGCGAGCAGGACGGCCTGCGCGAGAAGATGTCCCAGACCTTCGGCCCCACCGCCTTCCAGCACGCCATGGAGGAGCAGGTGCGCGCCAACATGAGCTTCTTCAGCGAGGCCATGCGGATGTTCACGCCGTTCGGCGCGGGCGGCCAGCCTGCCGGCGACAAGCCCGCCGAGGCGCCGGCTCCCGCGGCCGCTCCCAAGGGCGAGCTCGACGACCTCAAGCGCCAGATGGCCGAGATGCAGAGCCGGCTCGAGGCCCTGGCGAAGAAGTAGGGCGTCGGGCAGGGAACACGGCAGGCGCCTTGCGGCGTTGGTCCGACGTCACCACGCAGGGCCTCCGCCATGTCCCAGCCCGATACGCCCGTCCCGGTTCCGGACCCCGCCGGCCGGGCCCTCGTCCCGATCGGGGCGCCGGAGCCCGGGCCCCGGGTGATGCCGGCCAGGCCGCTGGCGACCTTCCTGGTCCAGCTGATCGACGGGCCGGCCGGGAGCTTGCGGCCGTCGCGGCTCGATCGGTCGCGGGTGGCCTCGGCGCGCTACGCGGCGGGCCGCGACCTCTGAGCAACGGCCAACACCGGTGGACATCGACAGAATTCGCCTCGTACCCTCGCGCCTTGGCGTCGACAGGTCGAGGAAGGCAACGACAGGATCCCGAGCCGCTGATGGTGCGGTACGAGGCGGATCGCGCTCCGCTTTACCCTCGTCCGGCGGCGTTCCTGGATTCCGGGCTCCGCTTCGCGCCCCCGGAGCGACGCGGAGAACGTGACTTTCGTCGGGTCAATCGACGACCCTCCGGGCGGGCTCGTGCGGCCACCCCTCCGCCGTCATCGCCTCTCCGTCCTCCACCCGCGGCAACAACCCCATCAGCGAGCGCAGGGCGGGGCTCGCCTCGCCCGACCAGACCAGGTGGGTGCGGTTGAGCCGCAAGCCGGCCGGCAGCGCGTGACGTGCCACCGCCGTGCCCAGCACCGCGTGGTCGAGCACCTCCGCCGGCACGACCGCCGCCCCGGTGCCGGCCGCGACGCAGGCGACGATGGCGTGGTAGGAACTCATCTCCAGGATCCGCTCCGGCGACCGCCCCTCCGCGGCGAGCCACTCGAACAGGCGCTGGCGGTAGGAACAGCCATGCGGGAAGGCCACCACGGTCCGGGTTGCCGCCTTCGCGTCCGCCCCTCTCTCTTCCGCCGTCTTGGCGGTGATCAGCACCAGCTCCTCGTCGAAGGCCGGCACCGACGACAGGGTGCCGCGCTCGAACGGCTCTGACACGAAGGCCGCCTCGACCTCATGGCGCTCCAGCTGGCGCAGCATCGCCCGGGTCGTGCCGGTCTGCAGTTCGATCGTCACGTCGGGATAGCGGGCATGGAACGCCGAGAGGACCGGCGGCAGCCGGGCGCCGGCAGCGCTCTCCAGCGAGCCGAGCCGCAGCACCCCGCGCACGCCGCCGCCGCGCAACTCGCGCTCGGCCAGATCCGCCAGCTGCAGCAGCTTCTCGGCATGGCCGAGCAGAGTGCGCCCGGCCTCGGTGAGGGTGAGGGAGCGGCCCTCGCGCCGGAACAGGGCGACGCCCAGCCGCTCCTCGAACTGCTTGATCCGGGTCGTGACGTTGGACGGTACCCGGTTCAGGAGACTCGCCGCCCGCGTCACGCCGCCCTCCCGCACCACGCTGCGGAAGATGTGGAGGTCGTCGAGATCCATCATTCTCATAGTGAGAATAATAGATCACGAAAATTCATTTTCCAAGAAGGGGCGGCGAGTGTCTGATCGTTCTCATGAGCACGTCCGAACTCTCCCTCGTCCGCCCCGACGCGCGCCCGGCCAATGGACCGGTCGTCCTCGGTGGCATCCTCGCCCTCGCGGTCGCCATGGGCATCGGCCGCTTCGCCTTCACGCCGCTCCTGCCGCTGATGCTGCGCGACGGTGCCCTGAGCGTCGCCGCCGGGGCGGAATGGGCGGCGGCCAACTATGCCGGCTACCTGGTCGGGGCCGTGACGGCGGCGTGGTTCTCCGGCAATCCCGGCCGCGGCCTGCGCCTGAGCCTCGCCGGCGTCGCGCTGACGACGCTGGCCATGGCGGGAGCCGGCAGCCCGGCGCCGGCCCTTCTCGGCGCGGCCTTGCGGGGGGCGGCCGGGGTGTTCAGCGCCTGGGCCCTCGTCTGCGCCAGCGCCTGGTGCCTCGCCGAGCTCGCCCGGCGGCAGGCGCCGCGTCTCGGCGCCTGGATCTATACC